>NZ_JAGGPC010000010.1:0-109269 GCF_018614005.1 Streptomyces sp. ISL-99 | reverse complement strand
TCGGATGCAACTCCCCGGGGTTGTCCCCTCTGGCCGTGCTCGTCGGCCCGCCCGGCGCGGGAAAGTCCTCGGTCGCGGAGATCCTCGCGGCCCGGACAGGTACGACGGCGCGCGACACCGACCAGGACATCGTGCGGCTGACCGGCCGCTCCATCGGGCAGATCTTCGCCGAGCAGGGCGAGCCGGGCTTCCGCTGCCTGGAGCACGAGGTGGTGAGCGCGGCCGTGCGCGAGCACTCCGGGGTGCTGGCCCTGGGCGGCGGAGCCGTCGTACACCCGGGGACGAGGGAGGTCCTGCGCGGGCTGCCGGTCGTCTTCCTGGACACCGGGCTCTCCGATGCCGAACAGCGGCTGCGCGGAAACGACTCCCGGCCGCTGCTGCGGGAGGACTTCTCGCGGCGCTGGCTGACCTTGATGGCCGAGCGGCGTCCGCTGTACCTGTCGGTGGCCCGGGTGGTGGTGTCCACACAGGGACGCACCCCCCAGCAGGTCGCCTCCGCGGTGCACTCCGAGCTGATCGGCACGGCTGTGGGAGCCACGTCATGAGGGTCACTCGCATCGCCGTCGGCGGGCCTGTCGGGACGGATCCGTACGAGGTCCTGGTGGGCCGTCAGCTCCTCGGTGAGCTGGGCGGGCTGATCGGCGACCGCGCCAAGCGGGTCGCGGTGGTCCACCCGCAGGCGCTCGCGGGCACCGGCGAGGCGATCCGGGAGGACCTGGCCTCGCAGGGCTTCGAGGCGGTCGCCATCCAGGTGCCCGACGCGGAGGAGGCCAAGACGGCCGAGGTCGCGGCGTACTGCTGGCAGGCGCTCGGGCGGGCCGGGTTCACCCGCACCGATGTCATCGTCGGCGTCGGCGGCGGCGCGACCACCGACCTGGCGGGCTTCGTCGCGGCGACCTGGCTGCGCGGGGTGCGGTGGATCGCGGTGCCGACCACGGTGCTCGGGATGGTCGACGCGGCCGTCGGCGGCAAGACCGGCGTCAACACCGCCGAGGGCAAGAATCTGGTCGGGGCCTTCCACCCGCCGGCCGGCGTGATCTGCGACCTGGCGGCGCTCGGCTCGCTCCCGGTCGACGACTACGTCTCCGGGCTCGCCGAGGTGATCAAGGCCGGCTTCATCGCCGATCCGGCCATCCTCGACCTGATCGAGTCCGACCCCGAGGCCGCGCGGACGCCGGACGGCCCGCACACGGCGGAGCTGATCGAGCGCGCCATCCGGGTCAAGGCCGAGGTGGTCTCCAACGACCTCCGCGAGTCCGGACTGCGCGAGATCCTCAACTACGGGCACACGCTCGCCCACGCCATCGAGAAGAACGAGCGCTACACGTGGCGGCACGGCGCGGCCGTCTCGGTCGGCATGGTCTTCGCCGCCGGGCTCGCTCGCCTCACCGGCCGTCTGGACGACGCGACGGCCGACCGGCACAGCGCCGTACTCGCCTCGGTCGGCCTCCCGCTGACCTACCGCGGCGACCAGTGGCCGGGGCTCGTGGAGACGATGAAGGTCGACAAGAAGTCCCGCGGTGACCTGCTGCGCTTCATCGTCCTCGACGGTCTGGCCGAGCCCGCCGTCCTGGAGGGCCCGGACCCCGCCGTCCTGCTCGCCGCCTACGCGGAGGTCTCCGCCGCAGGGCCCGAAGCGAAGGACGAGACATGACCTCGCGCCCAGGCCCGGAAGGTACCGGGTTCCCGGCCGGTCGCCTCCCGTACTCCTTCGCGGACCTCGCCCTTGGCTCCCTGGGCCTGCCGGCGCGCACTGTCGAGGAGGGCCTGCGCGAGCGGCCTCGGGAAGCGGGAGCTCCAGGCATCGAGAGCCTGTGCTTCGGTCAACTCCTCGTGCCGCAGCGGGCGTCCGAGCACCGCCGCAAGCTGCTCGACCTGCCGGCGGGCCGAGACGGGGGCGGGCCCGGTCAGCGCGTACGCCCGTCCCGCGCATTCCGGGTGGGTCAGAGCGCGCGCCGCCGCCCGGGCCACGTCCGCGGGGTCGATGCAGGAATTCACGGAACTGCCGTGCAGCGTACGCACCACGCCCTCCTGGCGGACGGTCCCCGCCCAGGCCAGGGAGTTGGACATGAAGGCGCGGGGGCGCAGCAGGGTCCAGGACATTCCGGATGCGCGCACCCGTTCCTCGCACTCCCGCTGCCACTGCGTGATCACGTCCTGGGCCTGCGGGTCGGTGACCGCGAGAGCCGAAAGCTTCACCACATGACGCACGCCGGCCTGGCGGGCGGCGGCGAGAAGGCGCTCGTCGTGGACGGGGCTCAAGGGGTCGAAGGTCACCGCCAGGACCGACTCCGCCCCGGCCAGTGCCCGTGTCAGTGCGGCGTGGTCACCCAGGTCCGCTTCGACCATCAGGCCGGGCATCCGCAGGTGGGCGGCGCGCTCCGGGGAGCGGGTCACGCAACGAAGGTCATGCCGGGGGACGAGGAGGCGTGCCACCTGGCTCCCCACCATCCCGGTCGCGCCGGTCAGCGCAATCTGCACGGTCTCTCTCCCCCTCACCGGCGGCGTCTGCTCGACGCGACGCCCACTGGAAAAGAAAAATAATAAACCTTACGCTTTATGTCGAGTGACCGATGATGCCAAACACGTGCAGGTGAGGGCGAGTTAGCCCTTGCTGGTCCGGAGCCAGGAGTGGGCGTACCCACCGTCGCGCCCTCTTTTCTAACTAGAGCGTTCGCTACAGAAGCATGCTAGGTTTGCCTCGCATCCTAAATGGAGCGCTCGTTCTAGCGCTTGGACGGTACACACCATGGAGGAAGTGCCTTGAGTTCACGTGACACCACACCCCGCCGGGCCTGGCTCGGCTTCACCCTTGTCCTCGGCCTGGTCGCCCTCGTGGCGATGGACGGCTCGGTGCTCTATCTCGCGATGCCGGGCATCACCGAGGCGATCACCCCAAGTGCCGGTCAGGCGCTGTGGATTCTCGACATCTACGGCTTCGTGGTCGCCTCGCTGCTCATCGCCTTCGGTAATCTCGGCGACCGGCACGGCCGGCTGAGGTTCCTGCTCGGCGGCGCGGCCCTCTTCGGGATCGGGTCCGCCGGTGCCGCGTTCTCCCCCAGTCCGGAACTCCTCATCGCCTCCCGGGCGTTGATGGGCCTCGGCGGCGCGACCCTGCTGCCGTCCGGCCTGGCGATCATCAGCAATCTCTTCCCGGACCCCAAGCAGCGCGCCCGGGCCATCGGCATCTTCGCGGCCACCTTCGCGGCCGGTTTCGCGGTCGGCCCGGTCGTCGGCGGTCTGCTGCTCAACCACTTCTGGTGGGGCTCGGTCTTCCTGATCAACCTCCCCATCGTGGCGGTCTTCCTGGCCTTCGCCCCGGTGCTGCTCAAGGAGGTCCGCGAGGCGCTGCCCGGCCGGGTGGACGCGCTGAGCGTGGCGCAGTCGGCGATCGGCATCCTGCTCGCCGTGTACTCGGTCAAGGCCGCCGCGGCGGAAGGCATTTCGCTCCACCAGGTCGTCGCCGGAGTGGCCGGCGTCGGCATCCTGTGGTGGTTCGTCCGCCGGCAGCTCACGCTCGCCGACCCGCTGCTCGACCTCACCCTGTTCCGTGACCGCGTCTTCACCGTCGCCGTCCTGACCGGACTGCTCTCCCTGGTGGCCTGGTCCGCGGCCGGCTACCTCAGCGGGGTCTACCTCCAGTCGGTGCTCGGCTTCGACGTGCTCGCCGCCGCGTTCCTCGCCCTCCCCGGCGCGGCCGTGCTCACCGCGGCCTGCATCGGTACGACCGGTGTGGTCGACCGGATCGGCAAGCGGTCCGCGCTGATCGCCTCGCACTTCTTCATGGGCACCGGGCTTCTGCTGCTGCTCCTGGCCGGGGTCTCCGGCGGCGCGGTCGCGTACGTCGCCTCCACGGTCGTCGCGGGTGTCGGTTACGGCCTGTCCTTCAGCCTGGTCGCGGAGACCGCCGTCGCGGCGGTGCCCCAGGAGCGGGCCGGTTCGGCCGGCGCGATCGCCGAGATGAGCAATGAGCTGGGCAACGCCCTCGGCATCTCCCTGCTCGGCTCGCTGGCCGCATTCCTCTTCCGGCTCCTCGGCCCCGGCACCGCCGGCACCCTCGACGAGACCCTGTCCACCCCGGGCCTGGCCGCCGAGACCGCCGCGCAGGCCAAGGACGCCTTCGTCACCGGACTGCACACGGCGATCGGTGTCGCCGCTGCGCTCACCTTCGCGCTCGGCTTCCTCGCGGTGCGCTGGCTGCCGCGGGAGGAGCGGAGCGAGAAGGCCGACCCCACGCGTCACCAGGAGCAGGATTTGGAGAACGTATGAACAGCGCCGAGCAGCAGCTCCCCGTCGTCCGGCCGCCGGGCAGCATGGGGAGGAAAGCCCAGCTTGGTAGCCTCGCGGCGTGAAGAAGAAGCCAGCGAGTGAGGCGCGGCCGGCGGCCAAGGACCCGGGGCAGACCTTCGGGACCCGCGAGCGCATCGTCCGGTCGGCCTCACGGCTGATGCAGCGGCAGGGGTACGACGGCACGGGCATCAAGCAGATCGCCCAGGAGGCCGAGGCCACCCTCGGCTCCGTCTACCACTTCTTCCCCGGCGGCAAGCAGGAGCTGGCGGTCGCCGCGATCGCGCATGCCAATGGCGAGTTCGTGGCCGACCTGAAGGCGGTGCTCGACGGCGAGGCCGATCCGGCCCGCGCCGTCACCGCCTTCAGCAAGCACCTCGCCGAGGAACTCCGCGCCTCGGACTGGACCGCCGGCTGCCCGATCACCACCACCGCGCTGGGCGCGGCCGGCCGCCTCCCGGATGTCCAGGTCGCCGCCTCCGAGGCGTTCGCCCGCCAGCGCGAGCTGGTCTCGGCGAAGCTGAGCGATTGCGGCTTCGGCGCACAGGAGGCACGCGAGCTGGCCCACATGGTGATCAACACCCTGGAGGGCGCGGAGATCGCCGCCCAGGTGGCCCGGAGCGACGATCCGCTGGAGATCGCCGGCCGCCACCTCGCCCGGATGATCACCGCACACCGCGCATAGCGACACCCTCGAGCGCCGCCGTGTTCCTCTCGGCGGCGCTCCTCGCACGGGTGGTGGCGGGCGTTCGTGCCGTCTCCCACGGCACCTCTTATGATGCCGGGAAGGGACCGGGGCTCCGTAGCCACAAGGAAGGGGCGGACCGCTACCTGGAAGTTCGTGTCGAGGAGACAGCGATGTCGCAAAACCCCGATGCCCCCGGTACAGGTTCGGACACCCCGAACCTGGATTTCGCGGGCACCACTCCCTATGAGGACTACGTCCAGGCGGACGTTCTCACCCACCTCCAGCACCCCCTCTCCGACGACCCGGGAGAGATGGTCTTCCTGGTGACGACCCAGGTCATGGAGCTGTGGTTCACCGTCATCGTCCACGAGTGGGAGACCGCGGCGAAGGCGCTGGGCGAGGACGACCTGCCGGTCGCCACGGACGCGCTCAAGCGCTCCCTGCGCGAGCTGGAGGCCCTCAACGCCTCCTGGCGGCCGCTCGCCCACCTCACCCCCGCCCAGTTCAACTCGTACCGCAGCGCACTCGGCGAGGGCTCCGGATTCCAGTCCGCGATGTACCGGCGGATGGAGTTCCTGCTCGGCGACAAGTCCGCCTCCATGCTCGTCCCGCACCGCGGCGCCCCGCGCGTGTACGCCGAGCTGGAGAAGGCGCTGCACCAGCCGAGCCTGTACGACGAGACGCTGCGGCTGCTCGCACGGCGCGGCCTGCCGGTTCCCGCCTCCGTACTGGAGCGGGACCTGTCGCAGAAGTACGAGCCCTCGGCCGAGGTCGAGGCGGTCTGGACCGAGCTCTACCAGGGTGACCAGAATGCGGAGCTGGTGCGCCTGGGCGAGCTGCTGACCGACGTCGGCGAGCTGGTCTGGCGATGGCGCAACGACCATCTCGTCGCGACCAGGCGCGCCATGGGCTCCAAGGTCGGCACCGGCGGCTCCGCCGGTGTGGCCTGGCTGGAGAAGCGCGCCACCAAGAACGTCTTCCCCGAGCTCTGGACGGCGCGCAGCCATGTCTGATGCCACCCACGATCTTCAGCAGCGGGCCATCGCTCGCGACTCCGCCGACCCGCTCGCCAAGCACCGCGAGCTGTTCGCGCTCGACGACGCCGAGACCGTCTACCTGGACGGGAACTCGCTGGGCGCCCTGCCCCGCCACGTACCGGAGCGCATAGCCGACGTCATCACCCGTGAGTGGGGCGAGCTGCGCATCCGCTCCTGGGACGAGAGCGGCTGGTGGACCGCGCCCGAGCGGATCGGGGAGCGGATCGCGCCGCTCATCGGCGCGGGCGCCGGTCAGGTCGTGGTCGGCGACTCGACAAGTGTCAACGTCTTCAAGGCGGTTGTGGGCGCTGCCCGGCTGGCGCCGGAGTCCAGGGACGAGATCCTCGTCGACGCCACCACCTTCCCCACGGACGGTTACATCGCCGAGTCCGCCGCCCGCATGACGGGCCGGCGAGCCGTGCCCGTCGCTCCGGGCGATCTGCCGGCCGCCCTCGGCCCGCGTACCGCCGCGGTGCTCGTCAACCACGTCGACTACCGCACCGGCCGCCTGCACGACCTGCCCGGACTCACCGCCGCCGCCCACGAGGCCGGGGCCCTGGCCGTCTGGGACCTGTGCCACAGCGCGGGCGCGCTGCCGGTGGGGCTCGACGCGCACGGCGTCGACTTCGCAGTCGGCTGCACGTACAAGTACCTGAACGGCGGCCCCGGTTCGCCCGCCTACCTGTACGTCGCCGAGCGCCACCAGGCCGCCTTCGACTCCCCGCTGCCGGGCTGGAACTCGCACACCGACCCCTTCGGCATGACGCCCGGTTACGCCCCGGCGGACGGCGCGGTAAGGGGCCGGGTCGGCACCCCCGACATCCTGTCGATGCTGGCGCTGGAGGCCGCGCTCGACGTGTGGGAGGGCGTCAGCGTCGAGGACGTACGCGAGAAGTCGCTCGCTCTGACGGACTTCTTCCTGGAATGTGTAAACGCGTACGTGCCACGGGGGCGGGTCACCTCGGTGACTCCGGCCGCACATGCGGAGCGCGGCAGCCAGGTCTCGCTGCGGTGCGAGGACGGAGCCGAGACGGGCGACGTCATGCGGGAGCTGATCGCACGTGGTGTGGTGGGCGACTTCCGCCGCCCCGACGTGCTGCGTTTCGGCTTCACCCCGCTGTATGTCGGCTTCGCGGACGCGGAGCGGGCGGCGCGCGTGCTGGGTGAGGTCCTGGTCGGGTCCTGAGCCGGAATACGGGGCAGGACCTGCCGGAAGCGCGGGCCTGAGGGCTGGTAGCGTCCCGACACCTAGATCAATTGGCTGTACGTAGCGAAGGGTTGGTCACCGCATGCCGGACCCCTCAGCCGAACGGGACGCTGTCGAGGCGGAGTCGGCCTTCTCCCACCCGGCCGTCGCGCCCGACACCACTGCCGCGTACGGCGAACACCCCGACCAGGTGATCGACTTCTACGCGCCGCGCGACGGCCGGGACCGGGCCCCGCTGGTCGTCGTGCTGCACGGCGGCGCCTGGCGGGCCCCGTACGACCGGCGGCACATCTCACCGTTCGCGGACTTCCTGGCCCGCCGGGGCTTCGCCGTCGCCAGCGTCGAGTACCGGCGGGGCGGCGAACCCGGCGGTGAGCTCCCGCAGCAGCGCGGCACGGAACCGGTCGCCGGGCGCTGGCCGGAGACGTTCGACGACGTGGCCGCGGCGATGGACCTGCTCCCCGGTCTCGTACGGGAGGCCCTGCCCGGCGCCGACACGCGGCGCATCGTCGTCACGGGCCACTCGGCCGGCGGCCACCTCGCGCTGTGGGCGGCCGCCCGGCACGTACTGGCCCCCGATTCGCCGTGGCACCTGCCGGCGGCGCCCGCGCTGCGTGGCGTCGTCGCGCTCGCGCCGATCGCGGACTTCGGCGTCGCGTGCGAACTGGGTGTGTGCTCCGAGGCGGCCGTACAGCTGCTCGGCGGCAAGGAGCACTTCGACGAGCGCCGGCCGTACGCCGACCCGGCCGCGCTGCTGCCGACCGGTATCGCCACCGTCCTGGTGCAGGGCCGCACCGACATCGTCGTCCCGCGGGCGGTCGCGGAGGCCTACACCGAAGCGGCGGCGAAGGCGGGCGAGCCGGTCTGGCTGACGCTGCTGGAGGATGTCGGGCACTTCCCGCTGATCGACCCGGCGGCGGACGCGTGCGCGGTGGTCGCGGAGGAGATCGAGCAGCTCGCGTACTGAGCGAACGGGCAGCGCGTCATTGCGGACAGTACCTGTCCGCAAGGGTTCCTACGGTCGTGGAACAAGCCGAGCAGAGGAGCCCTCCATGACGATTCTCGTAACCGGAGCGACAGGGACCGTGGGCCGCCAGGTGGTCGCCGAGCTGGTCCGCAGGGGCGAACGGGTACGGGCGCTGACCCGTGACCCGGCGAAGGCGGACTTCCCGGCCGGCGTCGAGACCGTACGCGCGGACCTGACCGACCCCGAGACGCTGGTCCCGGCTCTCGAAGGCGTCACGGGACTGCACCTGATCACCTTCGGGGGAGAGTACTTCGCCCCGCTGACCACGGGCCCCGAGATCGTCGCGCTGGCGTCGAAGGCCGGCGTACAGCGCATCACGGTCCTCAACGGCGGCGGGCCGAGCGACCTCCAGGACGCGGTGGAGGCCGGGGACGTGGACTGGACGCTGGTGATGCCGGTCGAGTTCATGTCGAACACGCTGGAGTGGGCCGAGGGGGTTCGTACGGAAGACAGCGTCTCGGAGCCCTTCGTCGACCGGCTGAGCGCCATGGTCCACGAGGCCGACATCGGCGCGGTCGCGGCGGTCGCCCTGACGGAGGCCGGACACGCGGGGCGTACGTACACGCTCACCGGTCCCGAGACGCTGACCGTGCGCGACAAGGTGCGGATCCTCGCGGCGGCGCGCGGCAAGGACATCGGCCTGACCGAGCTGAGCGCGGCGCAGGCGGCCGAGCGGTGGCGGCGGGCGGGGATGGACCAGGAGACCATCGACTTCCTGCTGGACGTGTACGGGAACACACCCGAGGTGGGCCGCACCGTGGTGGACACCGTCGAGCGGGTCACGGGCCGCCCGGCGCGCACCTTCGCCGAGTGGGCGCAGGAGCACGCGGACGTGTTCCGGGCGCGGGACTGACGTGGGCGCGTAGTACCTGGGACGGACGCGGGAGGATCCCCACGGGGGCGGACGCCCGCGGCCGTCCCCTCGCCTACCGTCTTGTACGTGACCGAGAAGACCCGCAGTCCCGAGTTCCACCTGGCCATGGGCACGCTGAGCGGCCTGCGCCAGGACCTCTTCCACGACGCCTTCGCCTACCGGCCGCTGCCGCCGATGCGTACGGACGGGCCGCTCACCCGGCGGCTGCCGGGGCGGCTGCGGAAGTACGCGGCCTGGACCCCGCACACCGTGGTGGTGGGGCTGGCGATGTTCGTGATGCTGCTCTCCATGGTCGTCGCCGACAGCGAAGGGGCCGGCGTCGGCGTCGCCCTGATCGGCTTCATACCGGCCGGCGCCCTGGTGATGACGCTGGTCAGGCCGGCCGGGGGCTGGTGGGTCTCGCTGCTGTCCACGCCCTTCGTCGGCGTCGTCGGTCACTACTCGGACGGCTGGCCGTGGTCGCCGTCCTCCTTCGTCGGGCACCTCGGCGTGATGGTGGTGGTCGCGGCCAGGACCCGACCGCGGACCGCGGCCTGGATGTGGGCGTGCACGGCGGCGTACGCCGTCTTCGCCGAGGTCTTCCTGGGGGGCGGCTACAGCACGGACAGCCCGCAGATGCTGGTCTTCTCCGCGTTCGCGCTGCTCACCACCGCGCTGGTGAGCGTGCGCCGCGAGGCGCAGCGCGAGGTCAAGGTGCAACGGACCGTGACCGCCGTGGAGCGCGACCGGCGCACGCTGCTGGAGGAGCGGACGACGATCGCCCGGGAGCTGCACGACGTCGTAGCGCACCACATGTCGGTGGTCGCGATCCAGGCGGAGGCGGCCCCGTACCGGGTCGAGAACCCGCCGCCCGAGCTGGAGCAGGCCTTCGTTACGATCCGCGAGAACGCGGTGGCGGCGCTGACGGAGCTGCGGCGCGTGCTGGGCGTCGTACGGGCGGAGGATTACGAGGCACCTGACGCGCCGCAGCCGACGCTGGCCGAGCTGGACGGGCTGATCGCCAATGTCCGGGACGCGGGCCTGACGGTGGACAAGACGGTGACGGGTTCCGTACGTGAACTGCCGCAGGGCGTGGAGCTCTCGGCGTACCGGATCATCCAGGAAGCGCTGAGCAACGCGCTGCGCCACGCGCCCGGTTCGACGGCGAAGGTGGAGGTGTCGTACGTGCTCGGGGGCCTGGGCCTGCGGATCGTGAACACCGCGCCGCAGGGCCTGGTCAAGATGTCGCCGGGGGCGGGGCACGGGATCACGGGGATGCGCGAGCGGGTGTCGATGCTGAACGGGGAGATGACGGCGGAGGCGACGGAGGACGGCGGCTACGAGGTGGCCGTGTTCATCCCGGTGGCGCCTGTAGTACTGAACTCCCCGGAGCCGGCCGCATGAGCATCCGCGTACTGATCGTCGACGACCAGATCATGGTCCGCGAGGGCTTCACGGTCCTGCTGAACGCGATGCCGGAGATCGAGGTCGTCGGCGAGGCGGTGAACGGCCGCGAGGCGATCACGAAGGTCGCCGAGCTGCGCCCGGACGTCGTGCTGATGGACATCCGCATGCCGGAGCTGAACGGCATCGACGCCACCCGCGAGATCGTCGCCGCCGACGCGGACGCGAAGGTGCTGGTCCTGACGACGTTCGACCTGGACGAGTACGTCTACCAGGCGCTGCGCGCGGGGGCCTCCGGCTTCCTGCTGAAGGACGCCTCGGCGCGGCAGCTGGCCGACGGGGTACGGGTGGTGGCGGCCGGGGAGGCGCTGCTGGCCCCGACGGTGACCAAGCGCCTGATCTCCGAGTTCTCGAAGCTGTCGGAGGCCCCCCGCCCGCCCGCGCTCGCCCAGATCGGCGACCTGACGGAACGCGAGACGGAGGTGCTGGTCCTGATCGCCCAGGGCCTGTCGAACGCGGAGATCGCCTCGCACCTGGTGGTGGCCGAGTCCACGATCAAGACGCACGTGAGCCGGGTCCTGGTGAAGCTGGGGCTGCGCGACCGGACGCAGGCGGCGGTGTTCGCGTACGAGGCGCGGCTGGTGACGCCGGGGTAGCCGATCACGTACACGGGTGACCGGACAGGGGAGCCGGCCCGAACGGGCTCAACGGAACTGGGGAATGACGTCCGCTAACGTCTCCCCATGGCAGAGACGTTCGATCCCTGGTCGCCCTCCTTCGTCGCCGATCCGTACGCCGCCTACGCCGCGCTGCGCGCCCGGGGCCGCGCCCACTGGTACGAGCCGACGCGGCAGTGGCTGATCCCGCACCACGCCGACGTCTCCGCGCTGCTGCGTGACCGCCGGCTCGGCCGTACGTACCTCCATCGCTTCACGCACGAGGAGTTCGGCCGTACGCCGCCGCCGCCCGGCCACGAGCCGTTCAACGTCCTCAACGACCACGGCCTGCTGGACCTCGAAGCCCCGGACCACACGCGCATCCGGCGCCTGGTCTCCAAGGCGTTCACGCCGCGTACCGTCGAGCAACTGGCGCCGACCGTGCGGCGGCTGGCGGCGGAGCTGGCCGGGGCGTTCGTCGCGGCGGGCGGCGGAGACCTGCTGTCCGCCGTCGCGGAACCCCTTCCGGTCGCCGTCATCGCGGAGATGCTCGGCGTACCGGAATCGGACCGCGAGCTGCTCCGCCCCTGGTCGGCGGACATCTGCGGGATGTACGAGCTCAACCCGCCGGAGGAGACGGCCCGGCGCGCGGTCCGGGCGTCGGTGGAATTCTCGGCGTACTTGCGGGAATTGATCGCCGTACGCCGCAGGACGCCCGGCCAGGACCTGATCTCCGCGCTGATCGCCGCGCACGACGAGGGCGGCGACCGGCTCAGCGAGCAGGAGATGATCTCGACGTGCGTGCTGCTGCTGAACGCGGGGCACGAGGCGACGGTGAACACGACGGCCAACGGCTGGCGGACGTTGTTGCGTCATCCGGAGCAACTGGCGGCGTTGCGCGCGGACCACGGGCTTCTCCCCACCGCCGTGGAGGAGTTGATGCGGTACGACACCCCGCTGCAGCTCTTCGAGCGGTGGGTGCTGGACGACATCGAGATCGGCGGGACGGTGATCCCGCGCGGCTCCGAGGTGGCGCTGCTCTTCGGCTCCGCGAACCGGGACCCGGCAGCCTTCGACCGTCCCGAGGAGCTCGACCTCGCCCGGTCCGACAACCCCCATGTGTCGCTGGGCGCGGGCATCCACTACTGTCTGGGCGCCCCGCTGGCCCGTCTCGAACTGGCCTCGTCATTCGGCGAGTTGCTGCGCCGGGCGCCGGGGATGCGGCTCGCGGCGGAGCCGGAATGGAAGCCGGGGTACGTCATCCGGGGTGTGCGGGAGCTGCGCGTCGAACTGTGAAGCCGGGGGTACGGCCTAGAGCAGCTCGATGGCGCCGACCAGCGGGAGGGGCGCGACGGCCAGGGCGAGGGCCGCCATCGAGAGGCCGGGGCGGATCTCGCGCTTGGCATGGATTCCCAGGCAGGCCGCGACAGGCGGCAGCACGAAGAGGGCGAGGAAGCTCCAGTGCCAGCCCTCCTCCATGGTCAGGAACCCCACGAGCGCCAGGCAGCCGGGTACCCACCCGACGGTCAGGTTGCGCGCGCGGGTGAGGAACACTTCGAGTCCGTCGAGGCTGTCGCCGTACAGGAATGACATGCGTGAGTTATCCGTTCCTTGACCTGGACCGCGCGATGGCACGCAAGGCGGTCGCCATCGTGTCGAAGGCCTTCGAGGCATCGGCCCACTTTTTCATGATCCAGGGCCTGCGCCGCCGCCCGGGCGTGCCCTCCCGGTGCGCGGATCAGGGCGCGGACCGGGGCGCGGACCGTCAGGCCGGCAGCGTCAGCGACCACGCCCCCGGCCGCACCGTCCACGTCCGCCTCCGCACCGGGCCCGCCACCCGCGCGTCGGCCCGGTACCGGAAGTCCGGGCCCGACACCGTCACCACGAGCGCCTCCACCCGCACCTGCTCACCGTCCTGCGGGCGGATCACCACCTCGGCGCGCCCGCCGCGCGAGCACACCGACACGTCCTCCACCGGCCGGTCCAGGTCGTTGAGAAGGACCCCGTCCGCCTCGACGCGCAGCCGGTACGTACGGGCGAGCGGCGGCGGCGCGGACTGCGGCGCGGGCCGCACCAGTGTGCGTACCAGCGAACGGCACGTGCCCCAGACGGACGCGGCGGCCGCGACCGGCAACGGCGCGGCCGGGATCCGCAGGTCGCCCAGCACCACCCCGTCGCTGTCGTCCACCAGCAGATCCAGCCGCCGCACCACTCCCTCCAGGACCGCACGGGCCGCCGCCACCGCCCCTATCGGCACGCCGAGCGCCTGCGCGATGTCCACGGAGGCTCCCACCGGGATCAGTGCGAGCGCCCCGGCGCCCAGCTCTCTTTCCCGGTGCAGCAGGGCCACGGCGCGCAGCAGCGCCCGGTCGTCGCCGACGACCACGGGGCGGCGGCTGCCCCTGCGGGCAAGGGCCCGCGCGAACTCCTCCGGCCCCTCGGGGAGGCAGATTCTGACGTTGGCGCGGGCGCACAGGACGTCCTTGGCGATCCGTACGGACTCGCCGTCCGTACGCCGGGCGACCGGGTCGATGACCACCAGCAGCGGATGCTCGGTGCTCGCGGCGGGCTCTGGAGCCGACACCTCGGTCCTTCCTCGGGTAGCATCTTTGTGCAAGAGCCCCTTGCGCTATTGCGCCAGGGGCTTCGTCTATTCCGGGGCAACCGGTCCGACGGCTCAGTATCGGGTGTACGCCGTACGTACGCCCCCTGACCTTGGACATGCCCCGCCCGGAAGGGGTGTACGCCTGTGCCCGCACTTGTGCTGCTCGGTGCTCAGTGGGGTGACGAAGGCAAGGGAAAGGCCACCGACCTGCTCGGTGGGTCCGTTGACTATGTAGTGCGCTATCAGGGCGGCAACAACGCCGGCCACACGGTCGTCGTCGGCGACCAGAAGTACGCGCTGCATCTTCTCCCTTCCGGAATCCTCTCGCCTGGGTGCACGCCGGTCATCGGTAACGGCGTCGTCATCGACCCGTCGGTACTGCTCTCCGAGCTGAGCGGTCTGAACGAGCGAGGCGTCGACACGTCCAAGCTCCTGATCAGCGGCAATGCCCACATCATCACGACGTACAACGTCACGGTCGACAAGGTGACGGAACGCTTCCTCGGGAAGCGAAAGATCGGCACCACGGGCCGCGGTATCGGCCCGACATACGCGGACAAGATCAACCGCACGGGCATCCGCGTGCAGGATCTCTACGACGAGTCGATCCTGACCCAAAAGGTCGAGGCGGCTCTGGAGATCAAGAACCAGCTGCTCACGAAGCTGTACAACCGCCGCGCAATCGAGGCCGGCCAGGTCGTCGAAGAGCTGCTGACGCACGGCGAGAACATCAAGCAGTACGTCGCCGACACGACGCTGATCCTGAACAACGCGCTCGACGAGGACAAGGTCGTCCTCTTCGAGGGCGGCCAGGGCACGCTGCTCGACGTCGACCACGGCACGTACCCCTTCGTCACGTCGTCGAACCCGACCGCCGGCGGTGCCTGCACGGGTACGGGCGTCGGGCCGACGAAGATCAGCCGCGTCATCGGCATCCTCAAGGCGTACACCACGCGCGTCGGTGCCGGTCCGTTCCCGACCGAGCTGTTCGACGAGGACGGCGAGGCGCTGCGCCGCATCGGTGGCGAGCGCGGTGTCACCACCGGCCGTGACCGGCGCTGCGGCTGGTTCGACGCGCCGATCGCGCGGTACGCGACGCGGGTCAACGGTCTGACGGACTTCTTCCTGACGAAGCTGGACGTGCTGACCGGCTGGGAGCAGATCCCGGTGTGCGTGGCGTACGAGATCGACGGCAAGCGCGTCGAGGAGCTCCCGTACAGCCAGACCGACTTCCACCACGCGAAGCCGGTGTACGAGAACTTCCCCGGCTGGTCCGAGGACATCAGCAAGGCCAAGACCTTCGACGAGCTTCCGAAGAACGCGAAGGCGTACGTGAAGGCGCTGGAGGAGATGTCGGGCGCGCCGATCTCGGCGATCGGTGTCGGTCCCGGCCGCACCGAGACGATCGAGATCAACTCGTTCATCTGAGCAGGCGGTACGACGCGGGGCCCCGCGTCGTACCGGCGTCAGCCTGATCTCTCGTACGTGAGGGACTCGCCGGTGGCCGGGTTCACCCGGCGCAGGCGGCCGTCGGGGAGCAGGCTCACCTCCGTGGCGGCGCCCGGTGAGCAGGAGCTCATGGGCTCGCCGACGGTGACCCTGGACGGGCCGATGCGCAGGGGGGAGCCGCTGCCGCCCGGCGCATCGGTCAGCTCCGCCTCGAAGACGCAGTGGTACGTGCCGCCGCCGGAGGCCGGTCCTTCCGCGGTGAGGGACAGGACCGTGTCACCGGTCTTTCCCTGCTGGATGACCAGGCGTCGCGTGCTGCGGCCCGCCGCGCCGTCCAGGCCGCCGCTCCAGGTGCCGAGGTACTCGGCGGGTATGGAGCCGTCTCCGGTGGTGGGGGAGGGAGAGGCGGAGGGGGTGGTGGTGGCTGTCGGGGCGGGGGCGGAGGTTTTCTGCTGGTCCGTCTCGCTCGCGGGGGGCGGGGAGGCGTTGTTGTGGTTGTCCGTGGCCGAAGTGTCCGTGTGCTGCTTCTCGTCGCCCGCGGTCATGAAGGCGTACACGGAGCCGCCCGCGGTGAGCGCTACGACCAGCGCCACCGCGATCAGGGCGGCCGTCGAACGGCTGCTGCGGGGTGGTGGTTCGGGGGCGGCGGCCGGTGGCTGGTAGACGTACTGCGGCGTGGGGTAGCCGTAACCGCCGGGTGGGGTGTGCGGCCGGGCTTGGTGCGGTTGTGCGTGGAGCGGCTGTGAGGTGTGCGGCTGTGCGTGGTGCGGTCGCGGCAGCGTGTAGCCGGCCGGGAGTGGCGGGAGGGCGCCCGGGGGCGGGGGCGCGGTGGGCGGCGTGACGACTGTCGGCGTCGCGTGCGGGCCGGGGGTGGCCCCAGGGGCCGGGGCTGCGGGGGCGGTGCCGTTCCGGGGCGTCTCCTCGGGCGCCGAACCTTCGGGTAGGTGCTGGTTCGCTGGCGGTGGTTGCGTTCGACGCCCTGCGGGGAGCGCCCCGGCACGTCCCCTCCCGGAGCCGTCGTCGGCGAGGCCGGGGGCTACGGGCGGCCCGGCCTCCGGGGTCGTGGTGGTGTCGGCCGGGTTCTCGACCTCCAGGAGCTCTATGGCGTGGCGGCCGAGCTGGGCCACCAGGGCCGCCGGGAGCCAGGGGTCGCCGCTGTCGCCGCCGCGGGTGCGCTCAAGGACCTGGGCGAGGGAAGGCCGGGCTTCCGGGTCTTTGTGCAGGCAGGCGTTGATGAGGTCCTGGAGGTTCTCCGGGATGCCGTCCAGCGTCGGCGGTTCGGTCGCTATGCGGTACATCAGGGCGTGGACTCCGCTGTCGGCCGTGCCGAAGGGGAGGCGGCCCGTCGCCGCGTAGGCCATGACCGAGCCCAGGCAGAAGATGTCGCAGGCCGGTGTGATGCGCTCACCGCGGACTTGTTCCGGGGCCATGAAGCCGGGGGAGCCGACCAGGGCGCCGGTCCTGGTGAGGCCGGCCGCCTCCGTGACCGTCTCCAGGGCGCGCGCGATGCCGAAATCAATGACGCGCGGGCCGTCGATGGCGATCAGGATGTTGGACGGCTTCAGGTCGCGGTGGATGAGACCGGCTGTGTGGATGTCCCGCAGCGCGTGGGCCAGCCCTGTCCCCAGGATGTGGACGGAGCGCTCCGGGAGCGGTCCGTCGCCAGAGACGACAGCGTGGAGGTCCGGGCCGGCCACGTAGCCGGTGGCCACCCAGGGGACCACCGCTTCCGTGTCGGCGTCGAGCACCGGCGCCGTCCACCGGCCGCCGACCCGTCTCGCCGCCGCCACCTCCTGGCGGAAGCGGGCGCGGAACTCCTCCTGCTCGGCGAGCTCTCGGCGTACCAGCTTGACGGCGACCGTACGGCCACGGCCCGAGCGGGCCAGATAGACCTGCCCCATCCCGCCCGCCCCGAGGCGCGCCAACAGCCGGTAGGCGCCGATCTGCTGCGGGTCGGCCGGTCCCAGTTTCTCCATGGCAGCGCCACCCCTCCCCCGAGGACTCCCCCAGTGGCTTGAGGATAGTGCGCCGGTACGCCAAGGACGGGCTCGAAGCGGCCTACGGTTCCGCCACCGCGTCCAGCGCCCTGGAGAGCCGCTCCAGTACGCGTACCGTCTCGGCGAAGTCCTGCTCGCCCAGCTCCGCCCTGAGCCGCGCCGCGAGCGCCGCGTGCCCCGGCTCGATCTTCCGTACGGCTTGCCGGCCCGCCTCGGTGGGCCGCAGCAGCTTGGCTCTGCGGTGGGCGGGGTTGGGGGCGTACTCCGCGAGTCCCTTGGTGACGAGCAGGTCGGCGATGCGCTGCACGCTCTGCCGGGTGATCCCCATGGTGCGGGCGATGCCGGCCACGGGCAGTGGATCGCGCAGTACGGCGCCGATGACCTGCCACCAGGCGGCGGTGAGCCCGGCCGGGCGGGCCAGTTCCTCGGAGATCGCGAGGAACTGGCCGTTGAGGCGGAAGGTGCCGAGCGCGGTACGGCTCAACAGCTCCTGCTCCGGGGTGCCGCTCACGACTCCAGCACCTCGAAGGCGGACGCGTCGGAGTTGTGGAACAGCCGGTACCAGGCGTCGAGCTTCTCGCCCTCGTACACGCCGAGCCGCGCGAACACCTCGCGGGCGAAAGCGACCGGCTCGGTGGGCCCGGCCGTGATCAGGAGGCCTTCTTCGTCGGTGACGGCGTCCTCGTCGCGGTAGTGGTCGCCGCCCTTGTAGCCGGTGGCGGCGAGGTAGAAGGAGACGGCGCTGGTGTGTGTGCGGTGGTCGAGTACGCCCTCGCGGGCCAGGCCGGCCGTCGCGCCGCAGATCGCCGCGACCGGTACGCCCGCGTCGAGGAACGCGCGTGCCTTGCGGGCGAAGGGGGCGAGGTCGTCGGACGTGTCCCACAGGCTCGCGCCGGTGAGGATCAGCAGGGCGCTGTCCTCGGGGTTCACGTCGTCGAGCGTGAGGTCGGGCTGGATGCGTACGCCGCCCATGGTCGTGACGGGGGCGTCGGTCGCTGCGACGGTTTTGACGGTGTAGCCGTTCTGGGTCAGGTGGGCGGTGGTGTGGCCCGTCTCCCAGTCGGCGAACGTGTCGTAAACGGCGAGGTGCACGGTCTTGGCTGCCATGACGGTCTCCTCGGATCGCGATGCTTATGGCAGCATGCTGTCACTGCGACAGCGTGTTGTCAATAGTTGTCCGGAAGGCTGTTCCATCGACACCCTGCCCACCAAAGTGGCGCAGGCCATACAAGGTGGCCATGTCGGCTCCCACCAGCGCGTCCCTACCCTGGGGCCATGACCCCTCATGCCCACTCGCAGTCCGGCGCGGCCGTGAAAGCCGCAGACCGCGCGCACGTGTTCCACTCCTGGTCCGCCCAGGGTCTGATCGATCCGCTCGCCGTCGCCGGCGCCGAGGGTTCGTACTTCTGGGACTACGACGGCAACCGCTACCTCGACTTCACCAGCGGCCTCGTCTTCACGAACATCGGTTACCAGCACCCGAAGGTCGTCGCGGCGATCCAGGAGCAGGCGGCGAAGCTCTCCACCTTCGCGCCCGCCTTCGCCGTCGAGCCGCGCTCCGAGGCCGCACGCCTCATCGCCGAGCGCACCCCCGGCGACCTCGACAAGATCTTCTTCACCAACGGCGGCGCCGAGGCCATCGAGAACGCCGTCCGCATGGCCCGTCTGCACACGGGCCGCCACAAGGTCCTGGCCGCGTACCGCTCGTACCACGGCGGTACGACGACTGCGATCAACCTGACCGGCGACCCGCGCCGCTGGGCGTCCGACAACGGCACGTCGGGGACGGTCCACTTCTGGGCGCCGTTCCTGTACCGGTCGGCCTTCTACGCCGAGACCGAGGCGCAGGAGTGCGCCCGCGCGCTCCAGCACCTCGAGGACACGATCGCCTTCGAGGGGCCGGCCGCCATCGCCGCGATCGTTCTGGAGACCATTCCGGGCACGGCGGGCATCATGACGCCGCCGCCCGGCTACCTCGCGGGCGTACGCGAGATCTGCGACCGGTACGGCATCGTCTTCGTCCTCGACGAGGTCATGGCGGGCTTCGGCCGTACGGGCAAGTGGTTCGCCTCCGAGCACTTCGACGTCGTACCGGACCTGATGACCTTCGCGAAGGGGGTCAATTCCGGTTACGTGCCCCTGGGCGGGGTGGCGATCTCCGGCGCCATCGCCGAGACCTTCGAGAAGCGGCCGTATCCCGGCGGTCTGACGTACTCGGGCCACCCGCTGGCCTGCGCGGCCGCCGTCGCCACCATCCAGGTGATGGAGGAGGAGCGGGTCGTCGAGAACGCGGCAACGATCGGCGAGACGGTGATCGCCCCCGGCCTGCGCGAGCTGGCCGAGCGCCACCCGAGCATCGGCGAGATCCGCGGTACGGGCATGTTCTGGGCCCTCGACCTGGTCAAGGACCGCGAGACCCGCGAGCCGCTCGTCCCGTACAACGCGTCGGGCGCGGACAACGCCCCGATGGCGGCGTTCGGCGCGGCCTGCAAGAAGAACGGCCTGTGGCCCTTCATCAACATGAACCGCACGCACGTCGTCCCGCCCTGCAACGTCACCGAGGCGGAGGCGAAGGAGGGCCTGGCCGTCCTGGACATCGCCCTGTCGGCGGCGGACGAGCACACCACCGCCGCCTGACAGCCGGCGTCGACCGCGCGGGCGGGGGCCCCGGCCCCCGCCCGCGTACGACACCCTCCGGCAGGCTCCCGGCCGCACCGCCTAAGGTGTCCGGAGCCATACGAAGGGGAAAGACGCCATGCCCGCGAGCGGACCTGTCACCCGCAACACCCTGCGGCAGCAGATAGCCGACGCGCTGCGTGACGAGGTGCTCGCCGGCCGTTTGCGGCCGGGGCAGGAATTCACCGTCAAGCAGATCGCCGACCAGTACGGGGTCTCCGCGACCCCCGTCAGGGAAGCGCTCGTCGACCTGGCGGCGCAGAGCCTCCTCGACTGCGACCATCACCGCGGCTTCCGCGTCCGCGAGATCTCCGTGGCGGACTTCCGCGGCATGGTCGAAGCCCGTTCCCTGATCACCGACGGCCTCTTCCGCAAGCTGGTGGCAGGAGGCTGGAGCGGCGCCTGCGCGGACGTGCTCATGGCCATCAGGCGCCGGGCCGACGAGGCGGCGCGGGCGGCCCGCGCGGGTGACCTGGACATCTTCATCGGGTACGACCTGCGCTTCTGGCGCGAGCTCGGCGCCCTCTTCGACAACCCGCACATCTCCGGCTTCCTGCACCAGCTCCGGCTGCGCTGCTGGGTCTTCTCCGTCCCGTACCTGCGCGGGGACCCGGGCCTCAGGGCCCGGATGTGGAACGACCACTCGGAAGTCGTGGACGCGGTGACGCGGGGGGACGCCGAGGCGGTACGGGCGGTCATCGCGGCGTATCACGCGCAGATGCTGGCCTGGGCCGAGCGTCTGGAGAGCGGCGAGCGGCCGGAGCGGCCGCAGCAGTGAGAGCCGACCTGACGGTCGTCGTTCCCGCGTACAACGAGGAACGGCGCCTGGGCCCCACCCTGGACGCGATCTGCGCCCACCTGGACGCGAACCCCGGCCGCTGGAGCCGCTGGGAGCTGATCGTCGTCGACGACGGCTCCACGGACGGCACGGCCGACGCGGTACGGGCGGCCGCCGCCCGGGAGCCGCGCATCCTGCTGGTGGAGGCCGACGAGAGGGGCAACCGCGGCAAGGGCCACGCCCTGCGCCGCGGCGTCATCGCCTCGCGCGGCGCCCGGGTGCTCGTCACGGACGCGGACCTGGCCACCCCCATCGAGGAACTCGACCGCCTCGACAAGGAACTCTCCCAGGACGACGAAGGGCTCGCCGCCGCCATAGGCTCGCGCGCCCACCCCGATTCGTCGATCGACGTACACCAGCGGCGCCTGCGCGAGTGGCTCGGACGGATGGGCAACCGGCTCATACGGGCCGTCGCCGTGCCCGGCATACGGGACACCCAGTGCGGCTTCAAGCTCTTCGACGGCGACAAGGCGCGGACCGCCTTCGCCGACGCCCGTCTCGACGGGTGGGGGACGGACGTGGAGATACTGCAGTTCTTCCGGCGGGCGGGCTGGCGGGTGGCCGAGGTCCCGGTCCGCTGGGCCCACCAGGAGGGCTCCAAAGTCAGGCCGGCCGACTACGCCAAGGTGCTCTTCGAGCTCGTACGGCTGAAGGCCCGCCGGATCCGGCGCGCCGATCTCGCCGTCGCCGCCCTCTTCCTCCTCGCCTCCGTGCTGCTCTACAAGGGGCTGTGGGCGGACCTGGACCGTCGCTATCTCGCCGACTCCGGGCAGGACCAGAACCAGTGGGAGTGGTTCTTCGCGGTCACCGCCGACAACATCACCCATCTGCGGAACCCGCTCTTCACGACCGCGCAGAACTATCCCGACGGCGTGAACCTCATGGCGAACACGGTCATGCTCGGGCTGTCCGTACCGTTCATCCCCGTGACGCTGGCCTTCGGGCCGACCATGACCTGGGCGCTCGTCCTGACCGGCGGCCTGGCCGCGACCGCCGTCGCCTGGTACTGGCTGATCGCGAAGCGGCTCGTACGCAACCGCTGGGCGGCGGCCGCCGGCGCCGCGCTGTGCGCCTTCGCGCCGCCGATGATCTCGCACGCCAACGCGCACCCCAACTTCGCCGTCCTCTTCATGATCCCGGTGATCATCGACCGGGCGCTGCGGCTCTGCGAGGGCGAGAGGGTCGTACGCAACGGCGTCCTGCTCGGCCTGTTCGCGACGTACCAGATCTTCCTCGGTGAGGAGCCGCTCCTCCTCGCCGTCATGGGCATGCTGCTCTTCGCCCTCTCGTACGCCCTCGCGCACCGCGAAGTGGCGCGGAAGGCGTGGCGCCCGCTGCTCAAGGGGCTCGGGGTGGCGGCCGCCGTGTGCGTACCGCTGGTCGCCTTCCCGCTGTACTGGCAGTTCTTCGGCCCGCAGAGCTACCACAGCGTGCTGCACGGCGACAATGCCGGCAACAGCCCGCTCGCCTTCCTGGAGTTCTCCGGGCGCGCGCTGCTCGGCGACGAGGCACGGGCCGACCCGCTCGCCATGAACCGCACCGAGCAGAACGCCTTCTACGGCTGGCCGCTGGCCGGTCTCGCCTTCGCCATCGTTCTGGCCCTGTGGCGGCTGCCGCTGGTCAAGGCGCTCACCTTCACCGGCCTGGCCGCGGCGCTCCTCTCACTCGGCCCCAGATTCCGCGTCCCGTACACCGAGGTGATCCTGCCGGGACCGTGGCGGGCCCTCGCCCACCAGCCGCTCTTCGAGTCGGTCATCGAGTCGCGGGTGGCGATGATCTGCGCCCCGGTGCTGGGCATCCTGGTGGCGCTGGCGGCGGACCGTATCCGCACCGCTCCCGACCGCCTCTCGCGCACCCTGGGGCTCACCGCGATCGCCCTCGCGCTCCTGCCGATCGTGCCGACGCCGATGCCGGTGCGGGAGCGCCCCGAAGTCCCCGCGTTCATCGCGGAGGGCAGGTGGAAGTCGTACGTCGCCGAGGGCGAATCGGTGGTCCCCGTGCCGCTCCCGGACGCCGGCAACGCGGAGGCACTGCACTGGCAGTCCGCCACAGCACCCGATTTCGCGGTCCCCGGCGGCTACTTCAACGGCCCCTGGGGCCCGGACCGCATCGGCATCTACGGCGCGTCCCCGCGCCACACCTCCAACCTCCTGCGCGACATCCGCTACGGCGGCGCGATCCCGGTGATCGGCGCCAACTGGCGGGCGCAGGCACGCGCCGACCTGGAATTCTGGCGGGCGGGAGTCGTCGTACTCGCGCCCCAGGACAACGCTCCGGCGCTGCGCGACGCGGTGTCGCGGCTGCTCGGACAGCCGGGGAAGCCGGTGGGCGGGGCCTGGATCTGGGACGTGGGCAGCGGCAGTTGAGGAGACTGCTGTCCGCCCGCCAACTGTGCGCGGCGACTTGGTAGCACTACGCTGCCTGGACCGTCGCACGAATCCAGTGGAGAGCGAGCCGTACGTGGCCTGTGACCTGTGGCTGGTCCCCCTCGTCGATGTGCTGTGCCACAGCCCCGACAATCCCTTCGCCGAAGAGATCGCGTCGTACGACAAGGCCCTCACCGACGCGGGCCTGCCGACCGTTCCCGTCTTCGCCTACATGCCGGGCCTCTCGGGCGATGTCGCCCCGGTGGCGGGCTTCGACTACGACGCCCTGCACTTCCTGCGGCGCGCGTACCTGCTCAAGCTCTGCGGTCTCGAAGTGACGCCGGTGGACGCCCTGGGCGGCGACTACGAGCAGCTCCTGGAGATGTTCGAGTCGACAGCGCAGCAGTCCCACCTGGTCTGGCACTACGACCACGCGGGCGCGTACGTCCCGGTCGACTACGCGGCGCCCCTGTCCAACGAGGAACTCCTGGCGGGGGGTGGGCCCCTGGGCTCCACGCAGGGCCTGCTGCGGGAGCTGGAATTCGTCGCCCCTGCGATCGGTATCGACCCGGCGAACCCGCCGTCGGCGCCCCGGCCGCCCGAGCGCCCGACCACCCTGGAGGAGCCGGCCGACACTCTTCCGTACGATGACAGCCCCTTCGCCCGCGAACGCCACGTCTGGCTGGGCCTGCACGCGGCGGCGACCCGAAGCCTCGGCCAAGGCTCCATGATCATATTCAGCTGACCGAACCCCGGAAATTCCGCACGCCTCCAGCCCGTCCGGCGTTTGAGGACCGGGGTCTGGGGCGGCGCCCCCCCACGCGGCGGAGCCGCAAAGTGTCACAGCGGGAAGGGGCGGGTCGGGGAAAGCCCCGCGCAGCGGCCCACGCACCCACCCCACCCCTCAGCGGGGTGACTCCGGCGGCCGCTGCCGAGGCATATTCGGCCGCGCCCCCGGCGGCAACGGGTACCGCCCGACCGACGCGCTCCCATCCGGGCGGCCCACCCCGCCCGGCCCCCCCGCAGACTGCATCACCAACGGCGCCGGCCCCGCCCGGAACTCCACCATCCAGTCCGCCGTCTCCGACCGCACCAGCTCCGAGATGTCCTCGGAGAACCGCCGGAGGATGCCGAGACAGCGCTCGGCCGCCTCGCTGGCCGTCCCCTCCGTGGGCCCGAGCATCTCCCGTACGCTCTCCGACGCCCAGTCGAACTGGAGCGCCTGCAACCGCCGCTGCACCGCCTGCGCCGCGGCCACGTCCCGCATCCACCCCGATGTGAGCCCGAAGTACCGGTCGCAGGCCACGCACGCGGCTCCCAGCAGCAGCGACAGGTAACCCCAGCCCGCCGCGCCGTCCACCGCCCCCGCCAGATCGACGAGCGGCAGCGCGGCCCCGACGATCACACCGGCGGCCGTGCCCGCCCGCAGCGCGCGCGCCGCGCGGCGCTTGCGGGCCCGGTCGGCGAGATACCAGTCGGCCGTGTGCAGCGCGCCCGCCTCCACCCACCGGTAGAGCTCGTCGAGACGCTCCGCCGGCTCGCCCCAGTCACCGAGCGGGAACGGCCGACCGGTCAGATCGTCCTCGTCGTGCGACTGCTCGGTCGCACCCCCGCCCTCCTTCCGGGCGGGCCCCTCGGGCTGCATCTCCGGCTGGCTCACCGGGCACTCCTCTGCGCTTGCGCTCTGTCCGGGACATTGCGAGTCGTGGTGCGACGTGGTGTGACATGGTGCGACGTGCTGTGACGCAGTGCATACGCATGCCCTTCCTACCGCCGAATGGTGGGCCGTGGGGCCGATATACCGGTATTTCCAGCTGGAACCGCGTCGTGGTCAGCTACAGGAGTCCCCAGGTCTCACTCGAAAGAGTCGATTCGTACGGCATGGGGCAAGGCGCCCGGCGAACACGTAGGCTCGCCTTACCGAAACAATCGTCGTCGAAGTGCCAGGAGTGACCGTGATTCCCGGTGGTGGCCAGCCCAACATGCAGCAGCTGCTTCAGCAGGCCCAGAAGATGCAGCAGGACCTCGCCAAGGCGCAGGAGGAGCTCGCCAGGACCGACGTCGACGGCCAGGCCGGCGGCGGCCTGGTCAAGGCGACCGTCAACGGCTCCGGCGAGCTCCGTGGTCTGGTGATCGACCCCAAGGCGGTCGACCCCGAGGACACGGAGACCCTCGCGGACCTGATCGTCGCCGCGGTCCAGGCCGCGAACGAGAACGCGCAGCAGCTCCAGCAGGAGAAGCTCGGCCCGCTGGCCCAGGGGCTCGGCGGCATGCCGGGACTGCCCTTCTAAGGCGGCCCCGCAGCAACTACCGTACGTACCAGGCAAGACCGCAAGACCGGCGGGACAAGGAAGGCAATCCGTTGTACGAAGGCGTGGTCCAGGACCTCATCGACGAATTGGGCAGGCTGCCCGGCGTCGGTCCCAAGAGCGCGCAGCGGATCGCCTTCCACATCCTCCAGGCCGAGCCGACCGATGTACGCCGCCTCGCCCACGCCCTCCTCGAGGTCAAGGACAAGGTCCGGTTCTGCGCGGTGTGCGGCAACGTCGCACAGGAGGAGCAGTGCGGGATCTGCCGTGATCCGCGTCGCGACCCGGCGGTCATCTGCGTCGTCGAAGAGCCCAAGGATGTCGTCGCGGTCGAGCGGACGCGGGAGTTCCGCGGCCGCTACCACGTGCTCGGCGGGGCCATCAGCCCCATCGAGGGCGTCGGCCCCGACGACCTGCGGATCCGCGAGCTGCTGGCCCGCCTCGCGGACGGTGCCGTCACCGAGCTGATCCTGGCCACCGATCCGAACCTGGAGGGCGAGGCCACCGCCACCTACCTCGCCCGGATGATCAAGCCAATGGGTCTGCGGGTGACACGCCTGGCCAGTGGACTCCCCGTCGGGGGAGATCTTGAGTACGCCGACGAGGTCACGCTGGGCCGTGCCTTCGAGGGGAGACGATTGCTCGATGTCTGACGCCAACGCAAAGCTGCTGCACGCGGTCGCGCAGGACCCGGACGATTTCGCCGTCCAGATCGCCGACCAGATCGAGAGCTTCATCGTCGCCGTCACGGAAGTGGCCAAGGGTGACGAGCCGGACAGCGCTGTCCCGTTCCTGCTGCTTGAGGTGTCCCAGCTCCTGCTGGCGGGAGGCAGGCTCGGCGCGCACGAGGACATCGTTCCGGACGAGCGGTACGAGCCGGACCTCGGCCCGGAGCCGGACCCGGACGATCTGCGGCAACGTTTCGCCGTCATGCTCGACCCGATCGACGTGTACTCCGAGGTCTTCGACCCGTACGAGCCGCGCAAGGCGCCCGTCGCCTGCCGCATCTCCGACGACCTGGCCGACGTCATCACCGACCTGCGCCACGGCCTGGCCCACTACCGGGCGGGCCGCACCAGCGAAGCGCTGTGGTGGTGGCAGTTCTCGTACTTCTCCAACTGGGGCTCCACCGCCTCCGCGTGCCTGCGCGCCCTCCAGTCCCTGGTGGCGCACGTCCGCCTCGACCAGCCGCTGCAGGAGCTGGACGGCCTGGACACGGACGAGGACCTGGGCGAGGAGGACCTGGAGAAGGAGGCGGGCAAGGTCATGGCCGAGGAGCTCGCGGGCCCGCTGGGCCTGCGTACGGTGACCTGACCGGTTCGCCGGGCCCTGGGGGCCGCCTGTCGAGCGGCCCCCAGCGGCTCACATGTCGCGGTGGACGTCGCGCAGGCGCCAACGGGCGCGCGTGACGTACCCCACGCGCCTCAAGGGAGACAGATCCCGCTGTCCCGCTACGTAGCGGATGTACATCTGCCCGCCTTGATGTCGAGCTCGACCCAGACGAACTTGCCGAACGGCCGCTCCCCGACGCCCCACCGCGATGCCACCGCCTCGACGAGCAGCAGGCCGCGCCCGGTCTGGTCGTCGTCGGCGGGGTGCCGCAGACGGGGGCGGCGGCGGCCCGCGTCGTGGCATTCGATGCGTACGCCCCCCGCGCCGACGCCGACCTTCAGCAGAAACGCCCCGCCGACGGGCACCCCGTACCGCACGGCGTTCGTCGCCAGCTCCGAGACGCACAGGAGCGCGTCGTCGAGGTCTCGGTCCGCCCCGCCCTTGATCAGAATCTCACGGGCGAAGACGCGCGCGGCGGGCACGGACGCGGCGGCTCTCGCGAACCGCTTCGAGGTGAGGAATGTGTCGTTCATGGTCACAGCGTGCTGACGGCTGGCTACGCTGAGGAGTGACGAGTCGGATACACGGTGCGGCGTATCAGTCGGAGGTGGTCACTGTGTCGGACCAGAAGTCGCAGCCGCCCGGGACGTGGCGCTACTGCGGAAACCAACTGCTGCGATGGCGTACGGAGTCCGGCCTGAGCCGCGAGGAACTGGGCGCGGCCGTCAACTACTCGTCGGCGACGATCAAGTCGATGGAACAGGGCGTACGCATGCCGACGCCGAAGGTGCTGGACGCGGCGGACGAGTTGTTCCGGGCAGGCGGAAAGTTGAGCGCGGCGAAGGAGTACCTGAAGCGGGAGAAGTTTCCGGCGCGGGCGCAGGACTACATGCTGCATGAGCGTGAGGCGATCAGTCTTTGGTGGTACGAAGTTGCGCTGATTCCGGGGCTGTTGCAGACGGAGGCGTACGCGCAGGCGCTGATCGGCAACCACTATCCGCCGCTGGACGAGGAAACCGTTGACAAGCGGGTTGCCGCTCGCCTGGAGCGCCAGTCGCTGCTCACCAGCAAGCCGCTGGCGGCGCTCAGCCACGTGGTCTACGAAGCGGCTCTTCGCGGCCCGCAGGTGGACCGCGAACAGTTGCTTCACCTCCTGGAGGCGGGCAGGCGGAGCAATGTCCTGCTGCAAGTGCTGCCGTACGGCCGGGCGGTTCCCGCCGCACTCCTCGGGCCGATGGTGCTGCTGGAGACCCGTGACCACGAGCGCTTCGCCTTCACCGAAGGGCCGATGGTGAGTCAGCTGACATCTGACCCCGAAGTGGTCAGCTCGCACAGTGAGCGGCTTAGCATGATCCGCGCGGTGGCTCTCAGTCCTGCTGAGTCGGCCGGTTTCATCGAGCGGATGGCGGATGAGCTATGAGCGAGCGGCTGATGTGGTTCAAGTCCAGCTACAGCGACTCGGAGGGCAGCGCCTGCATCGAAATCGCCCTGGGCTGGCGGAAGTCAACGTACAGCGATTCCGAGGGCGGGGCCTGCGTCGAGGTCGCCACCTGCCCCCACACCGTCCACGTCCGCGACTCCAAGCTCACCGCCGGCCCGGAGTTGACGGTCCCGGCCGCCTCCTGGGCCGCCTTCGTCGCGTACGCCGCCCGTCCCTGAACGCACGAACGGGTGCGGCGGCCAGAATTCTGGCCGCCGCACCCGGAGTCCGTGGTTCTCAGACGCGACGGTGGCGGCCGTAGTGGCTGCCGACCTGCTCGTGGTAGCCCGCGTCGCCAAGGTGCTTGTCCTTGTCGAACTCGGGTGCGTCCTTGATCTGGTCCTTCGTGAGGCCGACGTAGACCTTCTCTTCGGCGGCGTCGACACGCGTCACCGTGCCGGCCGGAAGCAGCACGTGCTTGCCGAAGATCCAGACCCCGGTGTCGACGACCAGGTAGGACGAACCCACCTCGTCGGAGTGCTTGTCGACCTTTCCGATGCTGCCGTCGGTCGCCTCGACCTTCCACCCGGTAAGGGTGTTACCGGCAGTGTGGCCGGTCGTCGGCTGGTAGCCCCAGATGTCGCTCATGAGAAAAGGCTCCTTTTGTCGACGATGAGTAGCCTGAGGAAACAGCACCCGAAGTAATTCGGTGACCGTTCCCGGTGAATCGCTTGCCCTGGTTTTGCGGTCTCACACGGGGAGCTGCGAGCGGAATTCCCCGTGGCCCACGTCGCGTGGGGGCGTGCTCGCTCTACCAGCGGTACCAGCGGCCACGCTTGCCGCCACTGGCCGCAGGGCGGATGACGAAGCCGAGCAGCCACACCACCACCACGATGACGGCGATCCACCACAGGGCCTTCAGTGCGAAGCCCGCACCGAAAAGTATGAGAGCGAGAAGCAGGACGAGAATAAGGGGAACCATGATTACCAACCTCCGATCCACCGTGTGCCCCGAAGAAATCCGGCCACACACTTTCGGTCGGCTCGGTTTTCTCACGTACGACGCTCCCGGTTGAAGCGCAGGTCGGCACGGGGCTCAGGTCTCGGGCTTCGAGCCCCTTCTTATGGATTGGGTGGCTGTGGTGAAAATTCAACCGACCAACTCCCCTACGGATCAACCGCGAGCACATCCGGAGATCGGGTTGCGCGGAACGTGTTCACGCTTAGGTTCGCGACACGTTGGCGCGCTCGAAGCCGGCCCGCGAGTACCGGGCGAGGTCAGCGGCTGCGAGAGAACCGAGGGGGGGACCGACCAGGCGGAGGACCTTCTCGACCCTGCCCGTGAGGTCCTTCAGACGGGCACGGATCGCGAGCCTGCACACCCCTGGCGCGATCGCCCGTAGCCGACTGGAGTCCAAGATGCCGCCCAGTCCACCACCGGCGCGAGCGTGCCGGCCTGCGGTAGCTGCCTCAGCCGGACGTCGACCAGCCGGCCCGCAGCCGAACCGCTTGTGACCATGTGACTCGCCCCACGTTCGGCGTACCGTGTGTGACCCTGGGGCAGGCATCCCACCGAGCAGGCCAGGGCCCGCCCGGGTTACGGCTGGATCGCATCACGAGCAAGATGTCTCAGGATTCGATACGGCGTGGGCGGGCCCGGCCCGCTCGGTAAACTGAGCCGACCGCAGTAATGACTAACGAGGAGCGCACGTGGGCCTTGTCGTGCAGAAGTACGGAGGCTCCTCCGTTGCCGATGCCGAAGGCATCAAGCGGGTCGCCAAGCGAATCGTCGATGCCAAGAAGAACGGCCACCAGGTCGTTGTCGTGGTTTCGGCGATGGGCGACACGACGGACGAGTTGATCGATCTCGCCGAGCAGGTATCCCCGATCCCTGCCGGGCGTGAGTTCGACATGCTGCTGACCGCGGGTGAGCGGATCTCCATGGCCCTGCTGGCCATGGCGATCAAAAACCTGGGCCACGAGGCCCAGTCGTTCACGGGCAGCCAGGCAGGTGTCATCACCGACTCGGTCCACAACAAAGCGCGCATCATCGATGTCACGCCGGGCCGGATCCGCACCGCTCTCGACGAGGGCAACATCGCCATCGTCGCGGGCTTCCAGGGTGTGTCCCAGGACAAGAAGGACATCACCACCCTCGGCCGGGGCGGGTCGGACACGACCGCGGTCGCCCTCGCGGCAGCGCTGGACGCCGAGGTCTGTGAGATCTACACCGATGTGGACGGTGTCTTCACCGCCGACCCCCGGGTCGTGAAGAAGGCCCGGAAGATCGACTGGATCTCCTTCGAGGACATGCTGGAGCTCGCCGCCTCCGGCTCCAAGGTGCTGCTGCACCGGTGCGTGGAGTACGCACGCCGATACAACATCCCGATCCACGTCCGCTCGTCCTTCTCCGGACTGCGCGGCACCTGGGTCAGCAACGAGCCGCAAGGGGACCAGCAGGTGGAGCACGCCATCATCTCCGGAGTCGCCCATGACGTCTCCGAAGCCAAGGTCACCGTCGTCGGTGTGCCGGACAAGCCGGGCGAGGCCGCGGCGATCTTCCGGTCCATCGCGGACGCCGAGATCAACATCGACATGGTCGTGCAGAACGTCTCGGCCGCGTCGACCGGTCTGACCGACATCTCCTTCACCCTTCCCAAGACCGAGGGCCGCAAGGCCATCGACGCCCTGGAGAAGACGAAGAGCACCATCGGGTTCGACTCGCTTCGTTACGACGACCAGATCGGCAAGATCTCCCTGGTCGGCGCCGGTATGAAGACGAATCCGGGTGTCACGGCGGGCTTCTTCGAGGCGCTGGCTGACGCGGGCGTGAACATCGAGCTGATCTCGACATCCGAGATCCGCATCTCGGTCGTGACCCGCGCCGACGACGTCAACGAGGCCGTGCGCGCCGTGCACTCCGCCTTCGGCCTCGACAGCGACTCCGACGAGGCAGTTGTCTACGGCGGCACCGGAAGGTGACTCGCAAGTGACGGACAAGCCGACGCTCGCGGTCGTCGGAGCGACCGGAGCCGTCGGCGCCGTCATGCTCCAGATCCTGTCCCAGCACGCCGATGTCTGGGGCGAGATCCGGCTCCTCGCCTCCCCGCGCTCGGCCGGCCGCAAGCTGGTCGTGCGCGGAACGGAGACGGAAGTCCTGGCGCTGTCGGAGGACGCCCTGGAGGGCGTCGACGTCGCGATGTTCGACGTACCCGACGAGGTGGCCGCGCACTGGGCACCGATCGCCGCCGCCAAGGGCGCGGTGGTGGTGGACAACTCCGCGGCCTTCCGGATGGACCCGGACGTTCCGCTGGTGGTTCCCGAGGTCAATCCCCACGCTGTACGGGTCCGCCCGCGCGGCATCGTGGCGAGCCCCAACTGCACGACCCTCTCGATGATCGTGGCGGTGGGCGCCCTGCACGCCGAGTTCGGCCTCGCCGGCCTCGTCGTCTCCTCGTACCAGGCCGTGAGCGGTGCGGGCCGGGCCGGCGTCGACACGCTGCGCACCCAGCTCTCGCTCGTCGCCGGTACGGAGCTGGGTACGAACCCGGGCGACGTACGCCGAGCCGTCGGCGACGACACCGGGCCCTTCGCCGCGCCGATCGCACTGAACGTGGTGCCGTGGGCCGGGACGCTCGCCGACGACGGCTGGTCGTCGGAGGAGCTGAAGGTCCGCGCCGAGTCGCGCAAGATCCTCGACCGGCCCGGCCTGCCGGTCTCGGTCACGTGTGTCCGGGTGCCGGTGCTCACCACGCACTCGCTGGCCGTGCACGCGCGCTTCGAGAACGAGATCTCGGTCGAGCGGGCGCACGAGATCCTGGCCACCGCGCCGGGCGTGGTGCTCTGCGACAATCCGGCGGCGGGAGAGTTCCCGACCCCGGCCGACGTGGTGGGCACGGACCCGACGTGGGTGGGGCGCGTGCGGCGGTCGCTGGACGACCCCGCCGCGCTCGAACTCTTCGTGTGCGGCGACAATCTCCGCAAGGGCGCCGCGCTGAACACCGCGCAGATCGCCGAACTGGTGGCCGCCGAAATCCGGGCGGCGTAAACCGGAACACTGCGTAGAATCTGTGAACGCTCCGTGAGTAAGTCGAAGTCTGTACTACTTGAACCGGGGCGTTGTTCTGTTCGACTATTCGCTCCCCGCCTTACTGCAACCGGCAGTCGGGAGGGGAGCGTCTTTGCGGTCGCCCCGGCAAAGTGCCGCGACAAACGGGGCATTCAGGAGGGCGAGTACGCATGGGGGCGTTCGTAACACCGTCAAAAGCGGTGCCTCGCGCGTACAACCCTGTCGGGGGGAAGAGTGTCCAACAGGCGTGGCAGAGGTTCTCGACATCACAGTGGTCCCGGTTCGCAGCGCGGCAGTGCGCTCGCTCCGCAGGACCCGCACGCCCGGCTGCATGCCGGTGATCGCCCCCATGCCGACGGCACGTACCGCCCGCATACCGTCCCCGCGCGAGGGCGCTGAAGACGCCATGACCGCGGGTACCACAGTTGACCACCTGACCGAGACCTATCGAGCCCATTACCGCTCCTTGCTGGGCCTGGCGGCCCTGCTGCTCGACGACACGGCCTCGTGTGAGGACGTCGTGCAGGAAGCGTTCATACGGGTGCACTCCGCGCGCAACCGCGTGCGTGACCCCCAGAAGACCCTGGCCTACCTGCGCCAGACCGTCGTCAACCTCTCCCGCTCGGCGCTCCGGCGCCGCATTCTCGGCCTGAAGCTGCTGTCGAAGCCGATGCCGGACATGGCGAGCGCGGAGGAGGGGGCGTACGACCAGCTGGAGCGCGACGCGCTGATCAAGGCGATGCGCGGACTCCAGCGACGTCAGCGCGAGGTGCTGGTCCTGCGGTACTTCGCGGACATGACCGAGGCCCAGTGTGCCGAGACGCTCGGCATATCCCTGGGCTCGGTGAAGGCGTACGGCTCACGCGGCATCGCGGCGCTGCGCGTCGCCATGGAGGCCTCGGCATGAGCGGCAAGCAAGAGCGGCACGGGCCGGACGGGCCGTTGAACGACCTGACTGGAAAAGCGATTGTGAACGACGGGCCGAACGAGCGCGAAGAGGGCAAGGAGCCGGCCAACGAGCCGGCCGACCTGCCAGACACCGAGCCGGCCGACGCGGCGGGCATCGACGACGGATCCGTTCCCGACGAGCTGGGCTCCGACGGATCCGGTTCCGACGAATCCGACTCCGACGAATCCGACTCCGACGGATTCGGTTCCGACGAGCTGGCCCTGCGCCGGATGCTGCGCGGCGCCGTAGAAGAACTGGAACCCTCGCAGAACGCCCTGGACCACCTGCGCAAGGCGGTCCCCGCCCGGCGCGCCAGACGGCGCCAGGCCATCGTCGGTATGGCGGCCGCCGCGCTCTTCGTGGGGACGGCCGTCCCGGCCTTCGTCCACGTGGCGAACTCCGGCGACGCGGCCGACGACCGCCCCTCGATAGCGGGCCACGGGCAGCACACGCACGGTGGCACCGGCTGGGAGAAGGGCGCCGAGGAGGGCAAGAAGAAGACGGACAAGCCTTCCGGCAAGTCGAGCCCCAAGAGCGAAGAGGAAAAGCGGAAGGACAAGAAGAAGGGCTCCAGAAAGGGTTCTTCCGGCACCGGTACGGGCCGCGGCGGCGGCGCCGGCGGCGCCGACACCTCGGGTGGCGTGCCCGCGTCCTCGCCCGCGTGCACCGCGAGCCAGCTCGCCGTCGCCTCGGCGGGCACGCTCCCGCCCGACGGCGAGGGCAAGGTGTACGGGACGTTCCGGATCTCCAACGTCTCGGAAATGGCCTGCGTGATCGCCGGCCGCGGCACGGTGTACGCCCAGCCGATGGGGGCGGCCGACCCCGCCCGCATCAACGTCGTCGACCACACCTCGGGGGACGCGGCGGCCGGCCTGCCGGACCCGTCCCTGGAGATGACCGGCCTGCTGCTGGAACCGGACATGGCGTACGAGGTGAAGTTCGCCTGGGTGCCCACGGAGACCTGCCCGACGACCGACCCCTCACCCGACCCCACGCCCCCTCCGGAAGACCCCGGGCCGGGTACGACGGATGGCGGTACGGGAACCGGTGACAACGGCGGCGGCGAGGGAGCCGGCGGCAACGATGGCGAGGCCGAGCCGGCCGGCGCGGAGCCGCAGCTCGGCACCGAGGACGGCGGCACGGCGGACGGCAGCGTCTCGGTGAGCCACACATCGCAGGCGGGCGCGCCGACCGCGGCGGTGACGGTTCCGAACGCGTGCGCGGGAACGATCTACCGCACGGGCGTGCTGGCGGCGTCGTAACGACGGAAGGACCAGGGGACGGGGCGGGCGCAGCCGGAGACGGCGCCCGCCCCGTTCGCGTACGACGACAGCAGCGCGACTAGAACCCGGAACCCGAACCGGAACCGGCGCCTACACCCGCGGGGCGTTCCGGTTCGTCGGGCGCGATGCCGAGGGCGAGGTCACGGGCGGCCTCCGCCTCGCGGCGCATCAGCCGGAACCACATGAAGAGAACGAAGCCGGCGAAGACGAACCACTCGCCGGTGTAGCCGAGGTTCTGGAAGGCCTTGAGGTCGAGGCCGCTGCCCTGCGGCGCGACCGCGGGGACGGGCAGCATGCCCGAATCGCTGTCGGTGAGGGTGATCCAGGCGTCGTAGACGTCGTAGGGCACAAGATTGACGAGCGAAGCGGCGCTGATCATCCCGAGCTGCCCCTCCGGCAGCCCGCCACCGGCGTGCACACCGTCGGTGCCCGGGTTCTCGGACGCCTGGAGCGCGCCGGTCACGGTGACTTCGCCCGGGGGCGCGGCGGGGGCCTTCGCCCCGGCGGGCAGCCAGCCGCGGACGACGGGCAGCGCCTTGCCGCCGTCCGTACGCAGCAGGGTCAGCACGTACGAGCCCCGCTTGCCGTCGACCTCCCGCTCGGGCACGACGAACTGCTCGGCGTAACGCCCGGTCGCGGTGGCGGGCCGCCCGGAGGTCTCCTTGTCGACGGGCAGCAGCTCGTCGAGCGGTACGGCGGCCTGCTTGCCCGGGTCGGGCTTCTCCTCGGCGGCCTGGTGGGTCTCGACACGGTCTTCGAACCGCCCGAGCTGCCAGGACCCCATGAAGACACAGAAGGGAATGGCCAGCACGACGAAGGCGTGGATCCCCCACCAGCGGGGCGTCAGCAGAAACCGGTACACCCCACCAAGGTACGGGCCCACGGACCCCCGGTCACAGCCCGGGGGCCCGATGCGCAGGACCCGAGCCCGCGGGGGCGTGCCAAGGAAGAACGAAGCTGCCGGACCCGCCGCTCCAGGGTGAGTCGCGGTATGAGCCTTCGGCTTGTCCGGCGAGCTTGAGGAGCAGGGGCTTGCCAGCCCCGGTGCGGGGCAGATCAGCCCGTCCGGCCTTTGAGGACACGCCCGGAGGGCGTCCGTACACGCGCAACCGCGCTGAACATCCCAGCCCGTCCGCCCCCTCGCCCGCACCCCCCGCCCGCCCCCGCCCCCGCCCCAGGCTCCGCCCCTACCCCAGATACCGCGCCGCGAAGTCGAGCTCAAGCCGGACCTGCTTGATCCGCTCCTCCACCACCAGCGACCCGTGCCCCGCGTCGTACCGGTACACCTCGTACGCCGCCCCCCGAGCCTCCAGCCGCTCCACGTAGTTCTCGACCTGGCGGATCGGACAGCGCGGATCGTTGACGCCCGCCGAGATGTAGACCGGCGCCCGCACCGTGTCGACGTACGTCAGCGGCGACGACGCCTCGTAGCGCTCCGGCACCTCCTCCGGCGTACCGCCGAGCAGCGTGCGGTCCATCGCCTTCAGCGCCTCCATCTCGTCGTGGTACGCCGTCACGTAGTCGGCGACCGGCACCGCCGCCAGCCCCACCGCCCACGCCTCCGGCTGCGTACCGAGCCCGAGCAGCGTCAGATACCCGCCCCACGAACCGCCCGCCAGCACCAGCTTCGCCGGGTCCGCGAGCCCGGACGAGACGGCCCACTCCCGGACCGCCGCGATGTCCTCCAGCTCGATCAGCCCCACCCGGTGCTTGAGCGCGTCCGTCCACTCGCGCCCGTACCCGGTCGAACCGCGGTAGTTGACCCGAACGACCGCATAACCGTGGTCCACCCACGCCGCCGGCCCCGCCGCGAACGCGTCGCTGTCGTGCCACGTCGGCCCGCCGTGAATCTCGAAGACCGTGGGGAACGGCCCCTCACCCGTCGCGGGCCTCTGCACGAGCGCGTGGATCCGCCCACCGGGCCCCTCGACCCACGCGTCCTCCACCGGGACCGAGGCAGGCGCCTTCATCCCCGGCGGGTCGAGCACCACGCGCCCCGACGTCGACCGCACCACCGGCGGCTCGGCCGCCGAGGACCAGAGATACTCCACCGACCCGTCGGGCCGGGCCGTCGCACCCAACACCGACCCGGCAGGTGCCGGCACCTCCACCAGCTGCCGCGTGGCGAAGTCGTACCGCCACAGCTCGCTGCGCGCCTCGAAGCTGTGCACGACGAGCAGCGCGGATCCGTCCCGGTACCACTCGGCGGACACGTCGCCGGGGAGCTCGATCCCCAGCTCGGTCTCCTCGCCCGACGCCACGTCCCACACCATCGGCTCCCAGCGCCCGCGCCGCTGATGCCGGACGAGCAGCCGCGTGTCACCGTCGACCGGAGCGAAACCGAGCACTTCGAGCCCCAGCTCGACCGCGCCGCCCTCGGTGTCGTCCAGGTCGGCCACCGCCGTACCGTCCAGCCGCAGCACGCGCAGCGCGGAGTGCATCGCGTCGCCGTGCTCGGTGTGCTCGATCGCGATCAGCGTCCCGTCGTGCGACAGATCCGCCACACCCGCCGACTCCCGGTGCCGGTAGATCTCGACGGGCCCGGCGCCCGGCCGTACGACATGCACCGTGGACCCGTCCTCGTCGGTCGAGCGCCCCACGACCGCCGTCCCGTCCCGCCCGAGCGCGAGCCCGGCGGGGTACGACGCCTGGAGCCCCGGAGCCGCGGGCTGATCCTCACCCCCCGCGAACGGCTGCCGCATCCAGACACCGAACTCGTCCCCGTCCCTATCGCTGAACCACCAGATCGACTCCCCGTCGGGCGTCAGCTCGCCCTCGGTGGTCCCGTTCGGCCGGTCGGTGGCCTGCCGCTGAGCCCCGCTCGCGCGATCCCAGGCGTACAGCTCGTACGTCCCGGTCGCATTGGAGATGAACAAAGCCCGCTCCGGCGCGTCCTCGGCCCAGTCGGGCAGCGAGACGCGCGGCGCCCGAAAACGCTTCTCCCAGTCAGGCATGGAAGGCATGGGCATGTCCTGTGCGGCGGACCCGGTGTTCTCAGTCATCCCCCCATTCTGCTCCGCGCCACTGACAGCCCTCAGCGCGTCGTCGTACGACCGATGAGTTTCCGGCTGCCTGCCGGTCCTACAGGTAAGAACCATGCCCTGGGAGGCGATCATGTTCGGTACGACGAAGGCGTACGGCGGCTTCTCGGTGGACGACATCGAAGCGGCCAGAAAGTTCTACGGCGAGACGCTCGGACTCCGGGTGTCCGAGCAGAACGGCATGCTGACCCTGCACATCGCAGGGGACCGGGACATCCTGGTCTACCCCAAGCCCGACCACACCCCGGCTACGTACACGATTCTCAACTTCCCCGTCGACGACATCGAGGGGGCGGTGGACGAGCTGAGCAGGAGGGGCGTGCGCTTCGAGCGTTATGACCACCTCAAAGCGGATGACCGTTCCCATGAGGATACGCGTTCGGTCAATTCTGGCTGAGAAGCAAGAGAACAGGCCACATCCCGGACTTTCTGTTTGCCGGTACTCGACTCGACGGCAGCATGGTGTGGCTTGAACGGCGCGCTGCGCCGCGGAGTGAGATCGTCGGGGGGGCTGGTGAATCACGAGTGGCCGCCGTCCACATTTCTTGGCCGGTTGCGGGGCACGACGCGGGAAGAACTCCTGAGTCAGGGCACCCCGATGACCTATCCGCCGCATCGCGCCCTGCTCCAGCAGGGCGAGGAGAGTCGGCACGTCCTGTTGATCACGAGCGGTGTCGTGAAGGTCGTCGCCAGTGCGGAGAGCGGTTACGACATGCTGCTCGCCATCCGCATAGCGGGTGACCTGGTCGGTGAGATGGCGGCCTTCGAGGAGCGCCCCAGGTCCGGCACGGTGGTCGCGTGCAGTGACGTGACCGCGCGGATCATCCAGGTGTGGGCGCTGGAGGCCTTCCTTTCCCGCCATCCGGACGCCATGCGGGCCGTCTTCCACATGCTGTGCGCCCGGCTGCGCTGGGCCAACCGGCGCCGGATCGACTTCCAGGCCTATGACTCGCTGACCCGGCTGGCCCGGGTCCTGGCCGAGTTGTGCCAGTCCTACGCCCAGCCCATGCCGGGCAGCGAAGGCAAGCGGTGCGACCTCGGCGTGACGCTGACACAGAAGGAACTCGCGTCGCTGGCCGGCTTGAAGCTCAACACAGCCGAGAAGAGCCTTGCCGTGCTGACAGCTCAGGGACTGGTGGAACGCAGTTACCGAAACATAACTATCTGTGACGTTCCGAAGTTGCTCGAATTCGCCAAAGTGGTTGCTGACAACCCGTATTGATACGGGATCACTTCGCTCACTCCCTCCTAGCCTCTGGGTCAGCACTTCGTGGGCATTGCCTGCCCATCGCCTGCCCAGAGAGGAATTGATCGGGTGGCTGCGTGGCCTGACTTCTATCCCTGCACCTGCATAGCCGTGGACGCACAGGCCTACGGAAGCAACAACGACCGTAGGCAGTCCGAAATCCAGCACGATCTGCCGCGGCTCCTCGACCGCGCCGCCAGGGGTGCCGGCCTGGACCGCGCGCAGTGGCAGATCCAGCGCAAGGGTGACGAGCAGCTGGCGGTGCGGCCGGTCGACGGCAAGGAACCGCGTCTGGTCGACGACTACATCCGCCATCTCGTCGCCGAGCTGCGCGAGTACAACGCTCAGCGAGTTCCCGAGGCCCGCATGCGGCTGCGGGCCGTCATCCACCAGGGGCTGGTGGAGCTGGCCGACAACGGCTTCGCCGGCACGGCCGTGGTGGCCACGGCGCGCCTGCTGAACGCGCGTCCGCTCTACGACGCCCTGGCCGCGCACCCCGGGGCCGACCTGGTGCTGCTGCTGTCCGACGACGTCTTCCGGTCCACGGTGGCGGGCAGACACACGACACTGACTCCGGAGGACTTCACCCGTGTCGCCGTCCAGGTGAAGGAGTACGAGGCCACGGCGTGGCTGCGCGTGCCCGAGTTCGGCGCACAGGCCATCGCCGCACGCGAACCCAGGGCCGCGGAGACGGGGAAGCCCGCGGACCCGGCGGCGGGGGAGCCCACGGCGATCCGGCCAGGACCGGCCGCCGCAGGCGGAGCCGGCGGGACGGGGATCAGCAACGAGTACCGGGCCGGCAAGATCAACGTCACCAATGTCGCCGGCCCAGTGGATGCCCGGGGTGCCGTTTTCGGCTTCGGGAGCGCCGATGGCTGACGAACAGGACCCGGACGACGGGCTGGCCGTACCGCCCGTACCCGCTCCCGACGAGGACGTCGCGCCGCCCCCGCCGGCCGATGCCGACGGTGCGCCGGAAGCCGGGGAGGACGCCCTCGGCCCGGGTGCTGGACCTGACGCGGCCCGCGAGCGGCGTCAGGAGCCGGACGAACGCGAGGAGGACGACCGGGGCTACGACGATCTGCGCCGCGTCCACCAGCTCGTCAACAACAACTTCTACGGCGTCGTCGACGCCTCCGGAGCGGCGTTCGGCTTCGACGCCGTCTCGTCTCCCGGTCTTGCCCCCGGCACCATCGAGCCCGAGGAGACAGACCGCGCCTTGCGGTTCTACGTCCCTCCGCAGTCCTGCTTCGACGAGGCGCTCGGTAAACTGCGCGAGAACGCTCTGGTCGTGCTGACCGGCCAGGGCAACTGCGGCCGGGGCGCAGGCTCCCTCGCCCTGCTCAGGGAGATCCTGGGCGAGGAGGCCAGGCTGCGCAGCCTGTCGCCCGCCAACGCCCTCGCCGAGCTGGCCGCGTCGCGGGACCTCAAGCCGGGTCAGGGGTACGTCATCCTCGACTACGTCGGCGAGCTGAATGTCGAGGCCGTGCAGGCGTACGCGATTGGTCGGCTGAGCGAGGAACTGCGCCGCAAGGGGTCGTACCTGGTGATCACGGCCGACGGCGCGACCCGTCGGCGGCTGGCGCTGCGGGACCACTGCGTGGCGTGGCAGGCCCCGGATCCCCTGGAGCTGTTCGAGTGCTGCAGGAAGTTGTTGCCGCATGCCGCCCTGGCGCCGGACACCGAGCAGGAACTGCGGGAGCGGATCGGTGAACAGCGGCGGCCGGCGGACGTCATTGCCGCGGCCGTGGTCTTGTCCCGGGAGGGCGCGGAGAAGGCGCTGGACACCTTGCGGGACCGGTGCCGGGAGCTGGTCCAGGAGTTGTTCCGCAAGCAGCCGTCCGCGGACGACCTGATACCGCTCGCGGCCCTGGCCTTTCTGGAGGGCATCCCGGAGCGGACGTTCGAGAAGGAGTGCGCCGTGCTCGCCGCCCACGTGCGCAACTGGGAGCAGAGCGGTGGAATGCCGGTCGGGGAGCCGGACGACGAGACCGGGACGGCGTCGAGCGGCGCGGTGGCCCAGCAGTCCCGGGCCCGGTGGAAAGAGCGGGCGATGGGGCTCGTGACGATCGAGTACCGGCCCGGGCCGGGCCGGAACGCCGGGCGCAGCGAGCGCCGCCTGGTCTTCGCCGAGCCTCGTGTCCGCGAGTTCGTCATCGAGGAATTGCACGACCTGTACGGCTACGAGCTCTGGTACCCGCTGCGCCAATGGCTGGGTGAGCTGGCCCTGCTGGGCGACCTGGACACCCGTACCGAGGTGGCCCGCGGCGTCGCGCTCCTGGCCCGGCGCGCCGTTGTCGAGGTCGACGAGAACATGTTGTCAGTGTGGTCCGAAGGGCTTACCAGCCAGCGGGTGACCGCCGCGCTGACGCTGCAGTTCATGTGCGACGTCGAACATCTCGCACCGCAGGCCCTGAACATCGCCCTGAGCTGGACGGATAACAGCGGGCCTGGCCGGGCCGTGACGGCGGCCATGGCGTTGACGGGCCGCCTGGGCTCCCTCTACCGACTGGAGGCGCTCAACTGGCTCTGCTTCCTGACGCAGCGCGGGGCGCGGATCGCTTTCTCGGCCCACCGTTCGCTGGTCCTGCTGCTGCAGAACGCCGAACAGGACCCGGAACGCGCGCTGTTCATCCTCCGGTACGTACGGACCGTGATCGCCAAGGCGGCGCCGGGGTCCCGGGAGCGGTTGATCGCGCTGCGCACCGCCGTCCAGTTCCTGGAAGCCGCCCGGCTGGAGGCCCCGGAACCCGTCACCGCGGAACTCCTGCGCACCGTCCCGGACAGTGCCCGTCACCTCGGCTCCCTGTGGGCGGATGTCTTGCACAGCGGCAACCGGAGCCAGGCGGTCAGCGCACTGTGCCGAACGCTGGTGCAGCTGCGGGACGACCCGTCCGTCACCGGTGCCGTACGCGAACTCGGCGAGGCCATGCGGAACGCCATGAGCAGGCGCCAGTGGGCCGCGCTGTGTCACCACCTGTCCATCGCCTTGAAGCACCCCGACTACGCGGTCCCGGGCGCCCGGCAACTGGCGCAGGTGCTCCTCGGATCACTGCGCGGCCGACCGCCGGCGGACTCCCGGCGCTCCACCGCGCCCCTCATACCCACCCCTCCCTTCCCTTCCGCTCAAGGAGGCCGAAGCAAGTGAACTACCCGGTCATTGCCGAGCACATCCTGGCCACGGCCCAGGGCGCCTGGTGGTCTCGGCGTCGCCGTCGCGACGACGTGCCGCATCTGCCGCCCGGCGCGATCTACGTCTTCAGGGTCGGCGGGAACTACCGCCTGTACCCCGAGGGCATGGTGTTCGACCCGTCCCACCCCGACGTACTCGACGCCTCCTCGGTCAGCCTGGTCGACACCCGGGCGCGCCTGGTCGAGGTGGAGCGCACGCTCCCGTCGGTGAGTGAGGCGGACAAGTTCACGGTGCGGGCGTCCTTCACCTGCCAGGTGACCGACCCGATTGTGATCGCCCGGCAGGGCATCATCGACGTCACCGTTCCGTTGCGCGCCTACCTGATGGGCGACGGCGACCTGCCGAGGGTGAGCGCCGGGCACCGCGTGGAGGAGGTCAACGCGGTACGGACCGAGGTCAACCACCGTATGACCGCCTACAGCGCGATCGTGCCGCCGCGGGTCGCGGGCATGGGCGTGGAGTTCGTCAGCGCCGAGGTGCACGCGTCGGACGACCTGCGGGACTGGGAACAGAAGCTGCGCGACGAGCGGCGCTCCTGGGAACTCCAGCGGGGACAGCGGGACTTCGAGACCCAGGACGCACTCCGGATCGCGGAACTGCTCTCCCAGGGATCCGACCACGTGGACGCCTTCGGCATCGCCCGGAAGGAGATCGACGTCACCGAGGCGGCGGCCCGCATCCATCGCGTCACCGAGGAGACGTCGGTCCGCCGTCACGCGGCCGAGACGTCGGACCGGACCCACGCGCAGGTGCGGGAGACGGCGGAGGCGCAGATGCGCCGCGACATGCTGCTGACGCTGCTGCGGCAGATGGGCGGCAGCGAGTACGTCGACTACCACCAGGTACTGGAACAGGTCCTGCGGGAGACGGGCGGCCAAGCCGCACCCGGGGTCGGATCCGCCGCCGGCACCGCCCGCATGGTCGAGCCGGGACCAGCGCGTCCCGGTCGCACGGAAACGGGCCGGGACGGCTCGCGCGACCCGCAGGGTGGTTTCGTCAAGGACGAGGGCGATCTCGTTGACTGACTTCTTGACGAACCGGGTGACGGTCCCCGGCACGGCGGGAGACCAGGACGCCGGTGATGATGATGCTGGGCGTCCTGTGAACGGCCGCGTCACCGGCCGCATCTCAGAACATGGAACCGCTACTCGCGGCACGGGCGACGGGGCCCCTGCCCCTGCCGCCCCCCGCCCCTTCGACGGCGCACGACGGCTGCGTGCCCTGACCGGCGTCGACGAGGAACTGCTGACCAGGGTCAGGTACGAGCGGAGCAAGTACACGGCCCTCGGTGGGGTAGTGCTCGGAACCTCCGTCATCGCGGCGTTCTCCATGTGGAACTTCGCGACCGAGGCGCTCGGGAGGGTCTCCCTCGTGGCCCTCGTCCCGACGGTGATCTGGATGCTGTTCGTGCTCAACCTTGACCGCTGGCTGGTCACTCCACAGCCGAACGCGCGACGACGGGTCGGCCCCCTCCTCACGCGCCTGCTGATCGCCCTGATGCTTGGCGCGGTGATCGCCGAGCCCTTGGTGCTGCGCATCTTCCAGACGGCCATCGAAGAACGCGTTGCCGACGAACGCACGGACACGATCGACCAGTTGCGCACGAACCTGGTCCGCTGCAACCCCGTACCGTCCACGACGCAGACCGTCACCCCGGAGGGTTGCGACAGGACGTACGTCCTCTCCTTCGGCAAGACGCCCGGCGAACGGGCCGAGGAACTCACAGCCCTGCGCTCGGACACCACCGCCCTGCAGAAGCGGGTGGACCGGGATGCCACCAGGCTGGAGGCCATCGATTCCGAGGTACGGGACGAGTGCCGCCAGCTGATCCGTATAGCCGCCACCGGCCTGTATCAGCGGACATCCGAGTGCCTGCGCCTGCGCGACAAGGCACAGGACTACCGGACGACCCACCACACCGATGAGAACGAAAAGCGACTGGCCCGCATGAACAGCCGCATCTCGAAGATCGAGGCCGAGCAGACCGTGTCACGCGGCGCCTTCCTCAAGACCCGGGCCGACGGTATCGAGGGGCGGCTGAACGAGGAGCGTGCCAAGCAGAAGGAGATCGGTGTCCTGGAACGGATGCGGGCGCTCGAGCAACTCGCGACCGGGAACCCGGTGCTGTTCGTGGGCATCTGGCTGGTCCGCCTGCTGTTCATCTTCCTCGACGTGCTCCCCGTGCTGGTGAAGTACCTGAGCGGCGAGTCCGCGTACGACCGGATGCTCACCAGCGCGAGCAACAGCGCGGTCAAGATCCACGACGAGGAGACCCGGTTCACCGAGCGTCGGGCCATGGCGAACCTCGAGATCGCACAGGACGCCATCGAACAGGAGGTCCGCCGTCACCGAGCCGAGTCGGAGGCGGCGCTCCGGGAACACACGGCAGCGATGAACATCCGGGTCCGGCAGGCGGTGAACGCGCTGGAGGACGAGCTCCGCCGCTCGTCGACGGTCTGACGCACCTGCCTGCACCAGGAACACAGCACCACGGCTGCCCCGCACGATGGGGCAGCCGCCCGGCACAGACCGAACGGAGGGGGAAGCGTGACCATACCCGGAGACGACGCCGGCACGGACCCGGATGTCGACACCGCAAACAACCGCAGCGCGGAACTCGCCAGAGTGCTGCTGTCCGAGGTCCGTGAGGAGCTCACGAAGGCCGACAACAAGGCCGGCCTCATGCTGGCGTCCCTGGGCGCGGCCCTGTCCGCCCTGCTCGGCGCGATCGGCAGCGGCGCTATCGCTCCACGACAGTACGCCGTCGTCCCGCAGCTCTTCCTTTGGGCGGGCTGCGCCGCCTGCGTACTGGCACTCGTCCTGCTGGGCCTGGCCTTGACTCCACGGCTCGGAAACCCCCGCCACTCCCGCACCCACTACTTCGGCGACGCGAGACTCGCGATGTCGATCGCGCACCTGGAGCAAACGGTCCGCCGCACCGACCTCGTGTCCCGGGACCTGGGCCAGCTAGAGGCCTTGTCCCGGATCGCCTGGACCAAATACCGCTGCATACGCCACGCACTGGCCTGGGCCACGGTTTTTTTCGCGCTCACGCTACTGGGCATAGTGACGGGAGCCTCGACTTAGCGGCACACAGGCTGAGGAATGGCGGACCATCCGATCGCAACGCCTCGGCGCAAAACCCCCGCTGATGACAACCGAGGTGCTCCCCGACCAGTCCCGAAACGGCCCACAACCACTCAGGGGCCTGACCCGCTTTCGCGGATCAGGCCCCTGACCTGGTGTTTCAGCTGTCGGGGTGGCGGGATTTGAACCCACGACCTCTTCGTCCCGAAGAAAGTACGGACAGCCCGCTGGCCTGCACTATTTGGCTAAGCCCCAGGTCAGAGCGTTGGTCTCCGTTGGTTTGGCGTGGTGTCGACGAGAACGACTTTCGTGATCCACTCCCCGCTCACTCCCCGGCACTCCCGGGGATACGCGAGCGGCGCCGGCACCCCCAGAGGGTGTCATGCGTTGCGGTTGCCGCCCTCGCGTCGGGCGCTGGGAAGCAGGAGGTCCCGCTCGGGGTGGTTCTCGCCAGAGACGCTGCCGTCCACGCCGAGATCCACGCGCGCCGATTCGTGGAAGCTGTTGATCGCCCGGAAGACGGCGCGGTTCCGCTGGCGCCATTCCTCTAGTGTCCCCTCGACCTTGCCGTTGGCCTGCCAGTCGACCTGGAGGGCGACGGCGTTCAGCTCGTGCGCCGCTTCCACCACGTCATCCCCAGCGAGGAGCATGATCCGCTCGAAGGCCCGGCCCCGGATGCGGCCGGCCTCGGACATCTCCGCGAGGATCTCCTGGTCGGGCTTGTCGCGGTCGCGGAGGCCTTCGCGGCACTCGTAGAGGTGCACGGCGAGGAAGATGCACGTACGGACGCTGTCGACGTACCCCTCGTACGCTTCGAGCTTCTTGCTGTCCCAGCGGGTCACCAGCTCATGCTTCTTACGCTGCCGCTCCATCGCGTACGTCGTGAGGTGCGTCGTCATCGCGCCCAGCAAGACGGCGGCGATTGTGACCCACTGCTCGGCGCTTCCCATGCATCCCCCAGACGCGGCAGTCATGTAGACGTCTAGAGGATCTTAGGAGTGGGGACGGCACGCCTTGCCGTGAGGTTCAGACATGGCTGAAACATGGGAGTGTCACAGTCGACGTGGTGACGTTCACGCAGGTCATAGGGTTCTGTGACGCCGTGACCGCTGTGACACCCCCATGTTTCAGCCTGGTACTCCGCTGGTGAGACCGGTCACGGTGGTCGTCGAGACTTCCGAGCTGTGAGCGGTGCTACAACCACAGCCCGATTGCGCTGTCGATCGACCAGGTCTGCAGCGCGGGTACGGCTTCACTGTTCGGTCGAATCCCTGGCGGACAAAGCCCCACCGGTGCTTGGCCGCCACCCCGGCCGCCCAGTTGATGCCGCCGCCAGTGAACCAGTCCCTCTTGCCCTTGTGGCGCCAGCTCTCCAGCCACCACAGGCCGAGGCCGATCCGGAGAACCGCGATCCACTCGGCGCCACCGAGCCAGATGGTCTGCATCCCGGGTCCCTCCACTCCACTGACTGACGATGTGTCAGTTCAGCCTGCAGTGGAGTCGTCTCGCAAGGGGTCCGTCGCCCGTCGACCTTGCCGCCCGGCGAGCGACCCCATAACCTCAATCTGATGGTTCGTCAGTTTCTTGTCGGGGGACCGACAGTCAGTAGGGGGTAAGCAACGTGGTTACCGACGACAGCGGCACCATGGATCTCCCGAAGGTGATCAGCGTGGACGATCACGTGATCGAGCCCGCACACCTCTTCGAGACCTGGCTCCCGAGCAAGTACCGGGACAAGGGCCCGAAGCCCTTCACTGCCGGCATTGGCGACCTGCGGTACATCGGAGGGAAGTACCGGTTCACGACCGATCCGGACGGCCAGCTCACCGACTGGTGGCGGTACGAGGGAGAGGTCTTCCCGTACAAGCGGATCATCGCCGCAGTCGGCTTCTCGCGGGACGAGATGACACTCGACGGCATCACCCGGGAGCAGATGCGGCGGGGCTGCTGGGACCCGAAGGCGCGCCTGGCCGACATGGACCTCAACCATGTGGAGGCGTCGCTCTGCTTCCCCACCTTCCCCCGGTTCTGCGGGCAGACCTTCGCGGAGGCCAAGGACAAGGAGGTCGGGCTCGCGTGCGTCCGCGCATACAACGACTGGATGGTGGAGGAGTGGTGCGGTGACAGCGGTGGCCGACTGATTCCGCTGTGCCTGATTCCTCTCTGGGACATCGACTTGGCGGTGGCGGAGATCAGGCGAAACGCAGCCCGTGGCGTCCGGGCGGTGACCTTCTCTGAGATTCCGACGTACCTGGGGCTGCCTTCCATCCACTCCGGCTACTGGGACCCGTTCTTCGCCGCCTGTGAGGAGACGGGGACCGTCGTCAACATGCACATCGGCTCGTCGTCGCAGATGCCCGCCGCGTCCCCGGACGCACCCCCTGCCGTCCAGGCCGCGCTCAGCTTCAACAACGCGATGGCGTCGATGATGGACTTCCTCTTCAGCGGCGTGCTCGTGAAGTTCCCGCGGCTGAAGCTGGCGTACAGCGAGGGCCAGATGGGCTGGATCCCGTACGCCTTGGAGCGCGCCGACGACGTGTGGGAGGAGCACCGGGCTTGGGGCGGAGTGAAGGACCTGATCCCGGAGCCGCCGTCGACGTACTACTACCGGCAGATCTTCTGCTGTTTCTTCCGCGACAAGCACGGCATCGAGGCGATCGAGACCGTCGGCGTAAACAACGCCACCTTCGAGACCGACTACCCGCACGTCGACTCGACGTGGCCGCACACGAAGCAGGTGGCGGCGGAGCACGTCGCGGGCCTTCCCGACGACGTCACGTACAAGCTCCTGCGGGGCAACGCGATCCGGATGCTTGATCTGCCCTTCGACCAGAACCTGTCAGCCGTTCCTGGCACCCGCTGAGCAGTGCGGCACCCTGCGGCGGTCAAGCCATTCGCCGACCGCGCGTTCCGTGCACATCGCGCGTCAGCCGCCGGGTCCGGGGCGCTCTTGGCGAGTGCTTCCACTGCCTCACTCGACAGACGTACGGCGTGAGCGGCCTTCGACCGCGCGGTCCACGGCGCTCCGTGCGCGGGCGGCATGGCGGGCATGGAGGGCTTCCTCCGCGGTTCCCGCGCCTTCTTGAACCTATGTGACCTCGGACTGGGCGGTGCCATTGGGTGTGGTCATGGCCGTCTCCTCGTCTACCGGTACACGTCGGCGGCAGGGTGACATGCCCTCGGTGAAGAGACCAGAGCGATGAAGGCGCCCCTTCGCCGAGGGCCGCGGCACGGGCATGGCGCTGAGCGTTACCGTTCCGGTGAACCCTGCGGAGAGGCGAGCGGATGCGTACCCAAGCGTCAGAGGTCCTGGTCACCCTTGGCCGGCGGTACGTCCGTGATGCGCCTGGGGTCATCGGCAAGCGCCTGATGGCCAGCCGGTACCTGAACCCCCATCTGCATGAACACCCACGTCAACGTGTCACCGAGGTCGAGTTCGGCGCCCGGTTCGCGGTCGACACGCAGGACCTCATCCAGCGCTACCTCTACCTGTTCGGCGTCTGGGAGCCGCACATGACCAGCTGGCTGAAGCGACGGCTGCGGCGTGGGGATACGTATGTCGATGTCGGCGCGAACATCGGTTACTACAGCCTGCTGGCTTCGAGGCTCGTCGGCGACGAGGGCCAGGTCGTCGCGATCGAGGCCTCTCCAGTGTTCCACCGGCAAATCCTGCAGCATGTCGCCCTCAACGGGTCCGGCAATGTCCGCGCGATCAACGGAGCCGTCTCGGATGTCAGGAAGCGACTGACCTTCGTCCTCGCCAGTTCCGACAACCTGGGGGCCAACAGCATCGTCCCGTACGAAGGGCCGGCTGAGTCGACGTTCGAGGTCGAGGCTGTTCCCCTGCCTGAGCTCCTTGATCCGAAGGAGATCGCCCAGGCCCGCGTCATCAAGATCGACGTGGAAGGGGCGGAGGGGAGCGTGGTGCGAGGGATGGCGCCCATGCTCGACGAGCTTCGGCCCGACGCCGAGATCACGGTGGAAGTGACCCCGCAGCGGATGGCGATGCTCGGGGACTCGGCCGACGAACTGATGGAGACGATGCGGGCGTACGGCTTCCATCCGTACCGCCTCGTCAACGAGTACACCCCGGACAGCTACGTGGCGGCCCAGCGCGGCGCCCCGCGCGTCCCCACTCGCCACGTCGGGCCGATCACCTGCGAGACCGATCTGATCTTTTCCAAGGTCGACGCCGAGATTCTGCCCTGACGCGAGGAGGCCCGGACGCTTGCAGTTGTGTCTGAGGGCGGCCCATACGCCGGGATGGGCGTGGTGCGCCGCATGGCCGAAATCGGCATCACCGTTAGTCGTGCAGAGGAACGGCCGGAGCCCGGACCCGCGGACGCCGAGGAGGCAGCCCTCCTCGGCGTTCAGCGCGGCGCGCTCGTCACACGTATCCAGCGGACCTACTACAGCAGCGAAGGGCGCCTGGTCGAAACGGCGGACATCGTCGTGCCGGCCGCCCTCTGCGAAGTCGTCTGTGAGGTTCTGGTCAGTCGTCAGCCGGATAGCGCCAACCGAACTCCGCCAGCTTCTCCGCCCGCGCCTGGACGACCGCCATGCGGGCGTCCCGCTCGGTCGCTTCTGTGTGGGACGGCTGACTGGTCGCCTGCCCAGGCCACTTGCGGTAGAGAAGGCCGACCTCCGGCGAGAACCAGCCGCGACTCGTGGCATTCAGCGCCATCAGCATCCCGGTGTCCTCGGAGGCCGGCAGGGCCATCCAGCCGCCTAGAGCGAGGAGCAGGTCCCGGCGCATGAACAGCGTCGCGGGGTGGACCTGCGCGCGGAAACCATTCGCCTTCCAGTACTCCAGGACTTCGCCCCGCTCGATCGGGCCGGCCTCCGGGTCGCCCGGGAAGCCTGCGGTCGAGCCGTCCGGCAGGAAGTCGAGCACGCGGGACGTCGCCCAACCGATCGTGGAGTCGCCTTCGAGTGCGGCCAGGTCTCGCGCCAAGGCGCCAGGCGCCAACTGGTCATCGGCGTCCAGGACCTTGACGTACTCGCCGTCCGCATGGGCCATGGCCATCATGCGGGCGACGCCCGGTCCGCCCGGCCGTCCCTGCCGGAAGCTCACGCGCTCGTCCTCTGGAACGTAGGGCGCGACCTGGTCGGTCTTGCCGTCCTCCTGGATCAGCCAGTGCCACTCCCAGCCGTCGGGGAGTTCCTGCTCGCAGATCGACTTGTACGCGTCCGGCAGGAAGTGGGCCGACGGGGCGTGAACGGCGGTGACGATGATGATGCGCCGGCTCACGGCACTCACCACCTTTCCAGGGGAGTGGTGAAGAGCATTTCCGTGCGGTCGCCCGGCAGCGTGACGTCGGAGATCTCCACGGCGCGGTTTTGGGTGTCGTACGAGATCTTGCGAAGGAGGATGACCGACGTCCCCGGCGGTAGCTCCAGCTCCTCGGCCTCTTCCGGAGTCGGCGGGCGGGAGTTGATGCGCTCCTCGATGCGGTCCAGCTCGATGCCGAGCGTCAGGAGCTGGTTTTGTGTGCCGCCGGGCCACGGCTCCTTGGTCTCGTCCAGGAGGTCAGGGTTCTCGGCGACCATGTCGCGGACCAGATAGGAACTCACGAGGGCGAAGGGGGCGGTTTCCGCCGCGTACCACGTCCGGTAGATCCGCTCAACCAGGGCCGCGCCCTCAGGGATGCCGAAGCCTTCGGCCAAGGACTTGTCCGCCTTGGCCTCGCCGTAGCGGGCCTGGAAGACGAGGTCGTTCACCTGTAGGCCGGTGTCGTGCTCCGTAGCGCCCGTCTGCGAGCGCTTCTGCTCGGGCTCGCGCGCGCGCTTCTTCTCCCACTGATGCCGCATGTTCGTGCGGAGTACGGGAGTGCGGGGCCGACGGACGAAGTTGCCGCGGCCGTGCTGCTTCTCGATCAGGCCCTCGTCTTGGAGGAGGCGGAGGGCTTCCCGCACTGTCGGCAGGCTCCGCCGGTGCTCCTTGACGAGGTCCGTCTCGGCGGGAAGTCGGTCGCCCGGTGCGAGCTGACCTGCGCGGATGGCCTCTCGCAGCTTGTCGGCGATCTGCTCGTACGCCTTGGCCATGTGGTCTCACCGTTCCAGTCGAGGGACGAGGCCAGCCTACGACTCCTCAAGAGGTCTTGACGAGTGGAGGAGTTCCACGTCATGGACCTCCTCAACTCATAAGGAGGTCTTGAGGACCTGACCTCTTTAGGGGCTGAAATGCCCGGAGGAAAGCCCGCGGGGTGAGTACGAAGGCCGCATTCGTCCCTTGAGAACCCCACAGCGTGCCTGAAAGGACAGCGCATTCGGTCCTCGGCGCCGTCGCTCCGACGGCGCCTGCTCAGCCGGCCGCCGACCACCGCGCGGACTCGGATACATCTGTGGCGGCGTCCAGGGCGAGACCGCAGCGCACTGGCGGCGTACGGGTTTCCTCCGGCCGAGCGGAGACGTATGTCTCCGTGCTCGCCGGTTGCTGCGCTTGAGGGGCTGCTCAGAGCTGATCGGTAGCCCCCTCCCGCAGTCAGAATGTCTTGAAGCTCCAGATCAGTTACCCGAGCAGTAATCAGGCCCGGTCCACTAACAAGCGGACCGGGCCTTTTCTGTGTTATTGCGATGTCAGGTGAGGAGAAGAGGTCTATTGCCTTAATCCGGGCTACCTGCTCCGCCGTATCGAAAGAACCTTGCAATTTGATGCCCTGTTTTGGGTGAGCCCACGGCAACCACCGGACGGCGGGATCACGGAAGCGCCCGACCGCTGGCGACGGGGGATGCACCAGCGATCGGGCTGCAGCCAACAGTAACAACGCTACCTGTGCGGCGGGAGTCGACTTCCCGGCCGAAATGGGCGGTTGTGATCGAGATCACGTGACGCGGTCCGCAGGGAGCGAAGTGCCGGGTCAAGGATGCTGCAGAGCCAACCGGAGGAATCCCGCCAGACTCTCGGGAACACGCCATTGGCTGAGCCTCGTCCCCGTTACTCGTCGCACGGAGGTGCGTACGAGAGACGGGGTAGATATTCGCGCCATCTTTCCGGCGTCAGAACGCCCCGAGTGGTCAAGCAAATGTGACGAATTGCCTCGTCGGTGTCCAGGTTCCACAGCCGGACGGTATCGGTGCCGCTGGACACTCCGAGCATGTGGCTTTGCGGACTGAACGACAAGAAATTGCCTGTCTTGGCGTTGGGGCTCATCGATTGCCCGATGGGAGCGGTCCTGGAGGGGTGGGCGACGTCCCAGATCCGGACTGTGTTGTCGTTGCCGCCACTTGCCAGGGTGCGGCCGTCCCAGCTGAACGTCAGCGACACAATCGCGTCGGTGTGGCCCGTGAGGGGAGAGCCCAACCGGGCAGCCTTGAGGGGGTCGGATACGTTCCAGATCCGGACCGTGCCGTCGTCGCTGCCGCTGGCCAATGTCCGGCCATCCGGGCTGTAGGCGAGTGTGTTGATGGGACCGAGGTGCCCCGTTAGAGGCGTGCCGAGTCGGGTGGCATGACGTGGGTTGGTCACGTTCCAGAGCCGGATGGTGTTGTCCGCGCTGCCACTGGCGAGAGCTCGTCCATCCGTGCTGAAGACGAGGGAGTTGACGTAGCCCTTGTGGCCGGCGAGCGGTGCGCCGAGCGGAAGGGGGCGGGACGGGGCGCTGACGTCCCACAGTTGGATGGTGCGCTCGGTGTAGGCGGTGGCCAGCGTGCGCCCGTCCGGGCTGAAGGCGAGCGCGGCCGCGAATCGTGTCCGCAGTTCGACGGACGGCCCGTAGGGGGCGGGGCGAGCCGGGTCGGTGACGTCCCACAGCTGCACTGCGCGGTTTGCCGTCAGTACCGCGAGCGTGTGGCCGTCGGGAGAGAACACCAGCGAACGCACGTCCCCCTTCCCAGGCATGAACGGCTTGCTCAGTGATACGGGCCGGGTGGGGCGCTCCACGCTCCACAGCCGAACCTTGTCGTCGCGCGCGGCCGTGGCGAGCACCTTCCCATCGGGGCGGAACGCTCCGATTCGGCCGATCATGTCCGACGTCGGTATCGACCACAGTCGGACTTTGTTGTCGCCGCTTCCGGTGGCGAGCGTTCGCCCATCGGGGCTGAAGCCGAGGGCGTACATCTCACCGCTACTGCCTGCGAGAGGCTCGCCGACCTGAGATGGATGGGCCGGATCACTGACATTCCACAGCCTCGCCGTGCTGTCTGCGCTGGCGGCCGCGAGCATGGTTCCGTCGGGGTTGAAGGCCACGGACCACACGGGGCCGGTGTGGCCGGTTAGCGGTGCGCCGAGCGGTTTCGTGTGGCGCGGGGCGGTCACGTTCCAGAGCCGGATGGTCTCGTCCGAGCCGCCACTGGCGAGAGTGCGGCCGTCGGGATTGAAGGCCACGGAGTGCACCGTGCTCGTGTGGCCGGTCAGCACCTTGTCGATCGGCTTCGGATGTCGTGGGTCGGTCGTGTCCCACAGCCTGATCGTGCCGTTGTCACCACCGGCCGCCAGCGTGCGGCCGTCGGGGCTGAAGGCCACGGAGCGCACGGCGGCGGTGTGGCCGGTCAACGCACCGAGCGCCTTCGGCCGGCTCGGGTCGTCCACGTTCCACAGGCGAACGGTGTGGTCCTCACTGGCGGAGGCCAGAGTGCGTCCGTCCGGACTGAAGGCGACGAGATAGATGGCGCCTCCATGGCCGGTCACGGGCGAGCCCAACGGACGTGGGTGGCTGGGATCCCGAACGTTCCACAGCCCGATCGTGCCGTCGTCCGAAGCGGTGGCGAGGGTGCTGCCGTCGGGGCTGAAGACCGCGCTGCTCACCCAACTCGTGTGACCAGTGAGGGGTTTGCCCAGGCGTTTGGGGCGAGTCGGGTCTTTCACGTCCCACAGCCGAACGGTCCGGTCGTAGCTGGCGGTGGCCAGGATCCGTCCGTTCGGGCTGAATGAGGTGAGGTAGACGGCGCCGGTGTGACCAAGAAGCGGCGTGGCCAGTGGCGCGTTCACTATCGAGACCAACCGATTCTTCGTGTCCTCGTCGTCCGGTCGCAAGCGGTGTGCCACCAGGCTGAGTTGAGCGGACATCGATGGATCCGTGTAGTGGGCGCGATCGGCTTCGGCGACCACTTGCTCGAACAACGCATCGTCCCGCTGCTGCCACGCGACCACCGCAGCACCGACAGCCAGCATCGCCAGGACGACCAGGGCCGCCACCGCACTGCGGCTGATCCAGACTGTGCGCTTACGCAGCCTGGCCGAAGCAGCCAGGAATTCCACGGCGCCCCGGGTCAGAAAGGTGTCACCAGCCGATTTTGCCCAGGTACGGGCCTGCTCCAGACGGGAGCCCCGGTACAGCAGTGACGTATCGCGGTCGGAGTCCTCCCAGGCCCTGCCGTCCTCCTCCAACCGCTGGCGCAGCAGGTTGTCGTTCCTGTCCTCGTCGATCCAGGCGCGCAGCCGTGGCCAGGCGTGAAGCAGCGCTTCATGCGTGATCTCCACGGTCTCCGCGCCGAGTGTCACCAACCGGGCGCGGACCAGGGCTTCGAGCGATTCCTCCGTCTTGTCGGGGTCAGTCGACTCCTCCGCCAGCTGGCGTCGCGTCCCCCGCCTACGGGTGGCCGGGGTGTCTTCGCCCAGCCGGACCAGCCTGAGGAGGAGAAGTCTCGCGGCCGTGCGGGCTGTTGGGTCAAGGCCGGACCATGCACGCTCGGCGGTCGCTGCCACTGCCCCCTGGATTCCGCCCGCCGCGCGGTAGCCGGACAGCGTCAGCTTTCCCGTCTTCCGCCGCTGCCAGGTGGCGAGCAGGGCGTGGGAGAGGAGCGGCAACACTCCCGCGTCGTGCGCACCGCGGGGTCCGCCAGTGCTCACTTCCTGGATGATCAACTCCGCAAGGCCTGGTTCGAGCTCCAGGCCGGCGGCCTTGGCCGGGCCGGTCACCGCGTCGCGCAACTCCGTGGTGGTCAGCGGCCCGAGCACCATGTGTCGGTGCTGCAGCGCGTCGGCCAGTTCGGGATACCTGAGGCACTGCTCGTAGAAGTCGGCGCGTATGCCGAGGACTACGAGCACGGGGGCTGGGCCATCGGCGTCGGTGGGCGAGCACGCAGCGTGGAGGAGCTGGATGAAAGTGCGCGTGTTCGCCTCGTCGGAGCAGAGGGTGAACGCCTCCTCGAACTGATCCACGATGACGACCGGACGGGCGGCGGAGGATGTCTCGCGCTGCGCCCACGCCGTGACGGACTCCCGCACCGCGTGAGCGAACTGCGGTGTGCCGGGCTCCTCCGCCGCCGGTTGCGCCGCAGCAGAGATCACACGGGCGAGCTCAGGAATCCGGCGGGTCAGCTCCGCGAGAGGATCACCTCCAGGTACGAGCTGCAGTACCTTGCCTGCCTGGCTGTTCTCGTCGTCCAGTGCGCCGTTCTGCAATGCGGGCACCAAACCGGCGTTCAGCAGGGAGGACTTACCCGCCCCCGAGGCGCCCACGAGCATGACCAAGCCACCCGTCATCTCCGCTGCGCGGAGCTGGGCAACGAGGGCATCTGTGCTCCGCTCTCGGCCGAAGAACCAATGGGCGTCTTGCTGACGATACGAAGCCAGTCCCCGGTAAGGGCACACCCCAGGGACGATCGAGACTTCGTCCGGATGTCCTTCCTCGTCTTCCTCAGATGTCGCGGCGCGGTCGCTGACCGAGTCGGCTACGGCGCGCTCCCATAGGAGCTGCCACTGGGCCAGGTCATACAGGCCCGTGGATACCGGCACGGGCCGTAGGCGCCGCGCGTCGGGGATCAGGACGCGCAGCACCGCTGCGAGGGCGGCGAACTGCGCGGGCGCGTTCTTTGCCCGTCGCCAGTCGCTGATCCGCTGTGCGGACACCCGCACGGGCCGCCCTCGTTCGTCGACCCGCTGAAGTCGGGCGACCGCCTCGGCCACGCGCTTGAGGGGAGGATTACCGGCCTCTCTGTACAGCAGCGCGAGACGTTCCGCGAAGGCTGTGCGTGGCCCTGAGTCGGCACTCAAGGTCTCCACCCCTTACTTCCGCCGCACCTGGATATCCGGACCGGAAAACGCACTTTATATGGCTGACCTGCGGCTAAGTGATCCGGATGAGGCTGGGCCCTCCTCGGCAAAAGGTGAAGCTGGCAGGATCGCGACGCAGTAGCGAACTAACCGCGCAGCGTTAGAGCAGGCCACCAGCTCGGTGCTCGGGTAGAGGCGACTCATGACGCCGCATTGTTCTCGGCTGGTTTCCGCCGGAGTGACTAGACGGTCCACGACACGCGCCGAGACGCCGATGCGGCGCGGATCGACACCGCCCGCGTCTTTGGGTACCGGTACCCAAAGACGCGGGCGGTGATGGGCGTCCAGGCCGGTACGTGGTTGTCCGGCACCGGCAGCGAACCCAGATTGCTCACGGCTGCAGTTCTGCGCGCTTCTGACATGGGATGGAGCCGCCGTGGACCTGGCGGCGCACCGTGCACTCCGCAGCCGGACTTCTCCGCCACTCCCCGGGATTGAGATCTCCATGATCCACTCCCCGCTGACTCCCGAGGACGCCTCGGAGAACGCAGCAGGCCCGGTTTCCGTTTCCGGAAACCGGGCCTGACCTGGTGTTTCAGCTGTCGGGGTGGCGGGATTTGAACCCACGACCTCTTCGTCCCGAACGAAGCGCGCTGCCAAGCTGCGCTACACCCCGATTGTCGCGCGCGTCGCGGCGACATCGATTACTTTAGCGGACTCGCGGCCGGAGGCGAAATCCGGTTTTCGCGGGCCCGCAGGTCGGCGGGGGCGGGCGCGGGGCGCCGTCAGCGGTTGCGGGGTGCCAGGGTCAGCAGCGTCGCCTCCGGGGGGCAGGCGAAGCGGACCGGAGTGTAGCGGTTGGTGCCGCAGCCCGCTGAGACGTGGAGGTACGAGCGGCGGCCGTCCGCGGAGTGGGTGGAGAGGCCCTTGGCCCGGTCCGTGTCGATGTCACAGTTGGTGACCAGCGCCCCGTAGAAGGGGACGCACAGCTGGCCGCCGTGCGTGTGGCCGGCCAGGACCAGCGGGTAGCCGTCCGAGGTGAAGGCGTCGAGCGTGCGCAGGTACGGGGCGTGGACGACGCCGATGGAGAAGTCGGCCGAGAGGTCCGGGCCGCCCGCGACCTCGGCGTACCTGTCCCGCTTGATGTGCGGGTCGTCGAGGCCGGTGAAGGCGATCTCCATGCCGTCGAGTCCGCCGAGCTTGAGCCGGCCCCGGGTGTTGGTGAGGTTCACCCAGCCCGCCGCGTCGAAGCCGTCGCGCAGCCGCTCCCACGGGTTGTGTACGACGCCGACGGCCGGCGGGTTGCCGTTCAGGCCGTGCTTGCCCTGCGCCTTCTCCAGGAGGTAGCGGGCCGGGTTGCGGAGCTTGGGGCCGTAGTAGTCGTTCGAGCCGAAGACGTACACGCCCGGGAACTCCATCAGCGGGCCGAGCGCGTCCAGCACCTCCGGCACACCGTCCGGGTCGGAGAGGTTGTCGCCCGTGTTGACGACGAAGTCGGGGCGCAGGCCGGCCAGCGACTGCAGCCAGCGCTGCTTCTTGCGCTGCCCGCCGACCATGTGGATGTCCGAGACCTGGAGTACGCGCAGGGGGCGTGCCCCCGGTGGCAGTACGGGCACGCTCACGCGCCGGAGCCGGAAGGACCGCGCCTCGAAGCCGGCGGCGTAGGCGAGGCCGGCCACGCCAACAGCCGTGATTCCTGCGGTGACTTTCAGGGGTACCCCGTAACGTGCGCGCATGCGCCCATCGTCGCAGACAGCGACGGCGCACGAAATCGGCGGGCGTCCGTGGGTGCGTACCTGCCACACTTGCCCCATGACCACGCTCAAGTCCAAGCTCAAGGAAGACCTCACCGCCGCCATCAGGGCGCGTGACGAGCTGACCTCGTCCACGCTCCGGCTGACCCTCACCGCGATCACCAAGGAGGAGGTCGGCGGCAAGACGGCGCGCGAGCTCTCCGACGACGAGGTGCAGAAGGTGATCGCCAAGGAGGCGAAGAAGCGCCGCGAGGCGGCGGAGGCCTTCGCCCAGGGCGGCCGGACCGAGTCGGCCGAGCGGGAGAAGGCGGAGGGCGCGATTCTTGACGCGTACCTGCCGCAGCAGCTGAGCGACGACGAGCTGAACGCGATCGTCGGGCAGGCCGTCGAAGAGGCGAAGGCCGCGGGCGCCGAGGGGCCGCGCGCGATGGGCGCCGTCATGAAGATCGTCAACCCGAAGGTGGCGGGCCGCGCCGAGGGCGGCCGCGTGGCCGCCACGGTGAAGAAGCTCCTGGCGGGCTGAGGAGCGGGCCGAGGAGCGGGCTGAGGAGTCCGTACGCGAGAGACGGCGAAGGGGCGCCCGGTGGGAAAACCACCGGGCGCCCCTTCGCCGTAACAGAGCGGGCAACGCGCGCCTACGGCCCGTTCCCGCCGCGGCCACCGCCGTTGCCGTTGCCGTTCCCGTTTCCGTTGCCGCCGCCGATCAGGTCCGGCGGGATGGAGATGCCCGGCCAGGGGTCGCCCCCGCCACCCCCGCCGCCGTCGCCGGGCTTGCCGTCGTCGTGGTCGCCGCCCCCGTCGCTGTCCCCGTCGTCGTCGCCCTTGTCGCGGTCGCGCTTGCCCTTGTCCTTGTTGTGCTCCGGGATGTGCACGGTGTTGAAGCCGGGCGCAGGCTTGCCGTCCAGCGCGCCGCTCATCGCGTCCTTCCAGATCGGACCCGGAACCTCACCACCGAAGACCTTGTCGTGGTAGACGCCGCCGATGGTGATGTCCACCATCGGGATCTGCTTGGACCCGGCCGCGCCGACCCAGACAGCGCCGGCCAGGTTCGGCGTGTACCCGACGAACCAGGCGTTGTGGCGGCCGTCCGTCGTACCCGTCTTACCCGCGTTGTCGCGGCTCGTGAGCCCCGCCCGCTGACCCGTACCGGAGTCGACCACGCCCTTGAGCAGCGTGTTGATCGTGTCGGCTGTCCTCTCGGACATCGCCCGCGAGCAGGTCGACTTGGGCACCGGCAGGCTCTTGCCCTGCGCGGTGGTGACCGACTCGATGAAGACCGGCGAGCAGTACGTGCCGCGGTTGGCGAAGGTCGCGTACGCGTTCGCCATCGTCAGCGGCGACATGCCCTCCGTACCCAGCGAGATCGCGGGCACTTCCTTCAGCTTCTGCCCGTCGGCCTGGATGACGCCGAGCTTGCCGGCCATCGTCGTCACCGGGCAGATGCCGATATCGGAGATCATCTGGACGAAGTAGGTGTTGACCGACTTCGCCATGGCCTCCTTCATGGCGTACGGCCCGACTTCCTGCTCGTTCTCGTTCTCGACCGTGTCGCCCATGTTGACCCAGGGCTTGCCGCACGTCTGCACGGGGCTCGGGTACGGCATGTCGTACGGCGCCGAGTACGTCTTCGTCGCCGGAATGCCCTGCTCTATGGCCGCGGCCGCCACGAACGGCTTGAAGGTCGAACCGGTCGGGAAGCCGTACGCCGATCCGCCCATCTTCTTGTCGGCGGAGAAGTTGATCGTCGTCTCGTCGCTCTTGAAGCCGTACGGCCTGGACTGGCCCATCGCGAGGACCTTGCCGGTGCCGGGCTCGACCAGCGTCACCGCCGTGGCGACCTTGTCGGACTGGTAGACGTGGTCCTTGATCGACGCCTGCACCGACTCCTGTGCCTGCGGGTCCAGCGTCGTACGGATCTTCAGGCCGCCCCGGTTCCAGACCTTGGCCCGCTCCTCCTTCGTCTTCCCGAAGACAGGGTCGGACAGGAAGACCTCGCGCACGTAGTCGCAGAAGAAGCCCGCACCGGTGACGGCCGTGATGCAGCCGTTCTTCGGCCTGCTGACGTTCAGCTTGATCGGGGTGGCCTTCGCCCGGTTCGCCTCCGCCTGCGACACGTCGCGGACGTCGGCCATGCGCTGGAGCACGGTGTTGCGCCGCTTGGTCGCCTCTTCGGCGTCGTTGACGGGGTCGTAGCGGCTCGGCGACTGCACGATGCCGGCCAGCAGCGCGGCCTCCTCCAGCTTGAGGTCCTTGGCGGACTTGCTGAAGTAGCGCTTGGACGCGGACTCGATGCCGTACGCCTGCTGCCCGAAGAAAGTGATGTTGAGGTAGTTCTCCAGGATCTTCTTCTTGCCCAGCTCCTCCTCGACCTGGATCGCGTACTTCAGTTCGCGCACCTTGCGGCCGAGCGTCTGCTGGGTGGCCTGGGCGACCTTGGTGGGATCGTCGCCGGCCTCCTCCACGAAGACGTTCTTGACGTACTGCTGCGTGAGGGTCGACGCGCCTTGCGTCACGCCGCCCGTCTGGGCGTTGCGATTGGCCGCGCGCAGGATCCCCTTGAGGTCGATCGCCCCGTGCTCGTAGAAGCGCGCGTCCTCGATCGCGACGATCGCCTTCTGCATGTACGGGGAGATGTCCTTCAGGTCCACGACGGTGCGGTCACGCGAGTAGACCGTGGCGATGGGATCGTTCTGCGCGTCGAGGATGGTGGTGCGCTGGCTGAGCGGCGGCGTCTTGAGGTTCGCGGGGATCTCGTCGAATCCCTCGACCGTTCCCTTGGCCGCGAGGCCCAGCGCTCCGGCTGCCGGCAGTGCGATGCCCGCCAGCACAGCTCCGGAGAGCGCGGCGACACCGAGGAATTTGGCGGCCTGCTGGGCCTTGGTGAGACCCCCGCCCGAGCGCTTCTTTGGCATGGGGGCAGCCTACGTTCTCATTCGCCGGACACGCGTATATGCCTTGGCCTAAGCTGCTCTCAACTGTCACAGCAGTGCGCTTTCGCATCAAGTCCTCTGACACCCCCCGCGTCAAATCCCCCCGTCTTGAAGATCTGGCAGAGGCATGCCCGAATGCGCCTCATGCGTCACCGGGTTTCCGTTGTGACCTTGCCGAACTGCCCTGCTTTGCCGGGTTGGTTACGTATACCCCCGCCTCACTCCGTCGGGTGATCTGTCGCTTACGCATAGTCCGTTCGGGCCATTCAAGATTGGGCCCGAAGGGGGTGTTGCGCTGTGCCCACCTTCCGTAACGTCCTCAACTGGCAGCGGTGAATATGCCGCTGCCGCCGTGGGGGAGCCTCGATTCGGGAGAGGACGGCGCCGGTATGGGCTGGGTAACCGACTGGAGTGCGCAGGCAGCCTGCCGCACTACCGATCCGGATGAACTGTTCGTACAAGGAGCAGCGCAGAACAGGGCGAAGGCGGTGTGCACCGGATGTCCGGTGCGGACCGAGTGCCTGGCCGACGCGCTGGACAACCGCGTCGAGTTCGGCGTGTGGGGCGGCATGACGGAGCGGGAGCGGCGCGCACTTCTGCGCCGGCGCCCCACCGTCACCTCCTGGCGCAGGCTCCTTGAGACCGCCCGTACTGAGTACGAGCGCAGCACGGGCATTTTGCCCGAGGACGACGAGACCGGGGCGTACATCGAGTACGCGGCTGTGGGCTAGCCCACGGGCTGGTCCGACCGGGCGAACTCGTCGGGCGTGGCGCCGGGCTCGACGGCGTCACCCGCGGCGAGCCGGTCAGCGATGGCCCGAAGCCCTGTGAGGTCGTGCACATCGCCCGGCAGGGCGGCGACTTCGGCCACCGCCACCTCGGGGTGGAGTGCGGTGAAGCGGTCGCGCGTTCGCTGTTCACGCGCGAGTACGTGCATGCGTTCGGCGTGCAGGCGCAGCAGGCCAGCGGTCAACTGCTCGACGGAGTGAGTGGCGCGGGTGCCGCTCTCGCTCTCTGAGGTGTCGTCCGGTGCGGGGTCAGCTTCGGGAGAGGTGGCCGAGGAGTCACGAACTCCAGCATGCCCGGCCTCCTGATCCACAATGCCGCCCTCGTCAAGATTTTCTGCGGCGGCAAGGGCCCGCTCGGCCGAGAGCTGAGGGGCGCCGCTGCCGTGGACCCGGTTGAGTACGAGCCCGGCGAACGGCATCTCCTCCGCCGCCAGCCGCTCGACGAAGTACGCGGCCTCGCGCAGGGCGTCCCGCTCCGGTGCGGCGACCACCAGGAACGCCGTACCGGGCGCCTGGAGCAGCCGGTACGTCGCGTCCGCCCGCGTGCGGAAGCCGCCGAACATGGTGTCCATCGCGGCCACGAACGTCTGTACGTCGCGCAGCAGCTGGCCCCCCATCAGTTTGCTCAGGGTGCCCGTCATCATCGACATGCCGACATTGAGGAACTTCATCCCGGCCCGGCCGCCCACCTTCGCGGGCGCCATCAGTACCCGGATGAACTTGCCGTCCAGGAACGACCCGAGCCGCTTCGGCGCGTCGAGGAAGTCCAGCGCGGACCGGCTCGGCGGGGTGTCGACGATGATCAGGTCCCACTCGTCGCGGGCCCGCAGCTGGCCCAGCTTCTCCATCGCCATGTACTCCTGCGTGCCCGCGAAACCGGCCGACAGGGACTGGTAGAAGGGGTTCTCCAGGATCGCGCGGGCCCGCTCGCCGTCCGCGTGCGCCTCGACGATCTCGTCGAAGGTCCGCTTCATGTCGAGCATCATCGCGGACAGCTCACCGCCGGCCGACTCGTCTATGCCCTTCACCCGGCGCGGGGTGTTGTCGAGCTCGTCGATGCCCATGGACTGCGCCAGCCGGCGGGCCGGGTCGATGGTGAGGACGACGACCTTGCGGCCGCGCTCGGCCGCCCGTACACCCAGGGCCGCCGCGGTCGTCGTCTTGCCGACCCCGCCCGCGCCGCAGCACACGATGATGCGCGTGGCCGGGTCGTCGAGCAGTGGGTCGATGTCCAGGGTGGGTGTCGCGTCCATGCTGCTGTCCGTGGCACTCACGGTCATGTAGTCCCCCCAGGGGCGATACGGGTCCTCAGTTCCTTCGCCAGCCGGTAGAGCCCCGCGAGGTCCATGCCCTCGCCGAGCAGCGGCAGTTCGTACGTCGCCGGGTCCAGCCGGGCCAGTACGGCGCGCTGCTCGCGCTCCAGCTCGACGCGCTCCGCGTGCTCCGCGGCCTGTTCGAGGAGCGGGTCCACGAGGCGCTCGGCGAGGCCGCCGCGGCGCGCGCCGCCCAGACCGGCCTGGGAGAGCGCCTTGGCGACGGCGGCGCGCCGCTCGCCGGCCGCGGTGCGCAGGGCGTCCTCGTCGAGGAGGTGCGGGCGGACCATGTTCACGATGACGTTGCCGACGGGCAGCTCGGCGGCGTGCAGCTCGGCGATGCCGTCGGCGGTCTCCTGGACCGGCATCTCCTCCAGCAGCGTCACCAAGTGGACGGCCGTCTCGGGTGACTTGAGTACGCGCATGACGGCCTGGGCCTGGTTGTGTATCGGGCCGAACCTGGCCAGACCCGCCACCTCGTCGTTCACGTTGAGGAAGCGCGTGATGCGGCCGGTGGGCGGCGCGTCCATCACGACGTAGTCGTACGCGTAACGGTTCTGCTTGTCCCGGCGGCGGACCGCCTCGCACGCCTTGCCGGTCAGCAGCACGTCTCTGAGACCCGGCGCGATGGTGGTCGCGAAGTCGATCGCGCCGAGCTTTTTGAGCGCCCGGCCGGCTCCTCCGAGCTTGTAGAACATCTGGAGGTAGTCGAGAAGGGCGCGTTCGGCGTCTATCGCGAGGGCGTACACCTCCCCGCCGCCCGGTGCGACCGCGATCTTTCTCTCCTCGTACGGAAGTGCTTCCGTCTCGAAGAGCTGCGCGATCCCCTGCCTGCCCTCGACCTCCACAAGGAGGGCGCGTTTGCCCTCCGTCGCGAGGGCGAGCGCGAGTGCTGCGGCCACCGTGGTCTTTCCGGTACCGCCCTTGCCGCTGACGACCTGGAGCCTGCTCACGTCTTTGAGCCTAACCAGTCGATGCCCGGGCTACGCAGGAGGTGTCTGTGGCAGGCACTACAGTCGCCGTATGACCAAGTGGGAATACTCGACCGTGCCCCTTCTCGTGCACGCGACCAAGCAGATTCTGGACACCTGGGGCGAGGACGGCTGGGAGCTCGTCCAGGTCGTGCCCGGGCCGAACAACCCCGAGCAGCTGGTGGCCTACCTGAAGCGGGAGAAGCAGGCATGACCGGTGTTGTCGAGGCGAAGCTCGCCGAGCTCGGCCTGGTGCTTCCGGAGGTCGTTCCTCCGATCGCCGCCTACCAGCCGGCCGTCCAGTCGGGCGTGTACGTCTACACCGCGGGCCAGCTCCCGATGGTGGACGGCAAGCTTCCGTGCACCGGCAAGGTCGGTGCGGAGGTCACGCCGGAAGAGGCGAAGAACCTGGCGCGTACGTGCGCGCTGAACGCCCTGGCCGCCGTCAAGTCGGTCACGGGCGACCTGGACCGCATCGCGCGTGTCGTGAAGGTCGTCGGCTTCGTCGCCTCCGCCTCCGACTTCACCGGCCAGCCGGCCGTGATCAACGGCGCGAGCGAGCTGCTGGGCGCGGTGCTCGGTGACAAGGGCGTGCACGCGCGCAGCGCGGTGGGCGTGACGGTGCTGCCGCTCGACGCGCCGGTCGAGATCGAGATCCAGGTCGAGCTGACGTCTGCCTGATGTCTGTCTGACGTCTGCCTGAAGACCGGCGTTCCGCCGGGGCAGCAGGTCCCCTCGAACATCCAACCGGGAGCGGATAGCCTCCGGCCATGTCCAATGGTCAGTGGTACCCGCCCGAGTGGCCGGACCGGATCCGCGCCCTCGCTCGTGGTGAACTCACGGTGGCGTCCCCCAAGCGGGCCGCCACCGTCATGCTCCTGCGGGACACGGCCGGCGGCCCCGCCGTGCACATGCTGCGCAGACGCGCCTCCATGGCCTTCGCCGGAGGCGCGTACGCGTATCCGGGCGGCGGAGTCGACCCGCGCGACGACGACCACCAGGTGGGGTGGGCGGGGCCGTCCCTCGACGAGTGGGCCCGGCGCCTGGGCGTGGATGCCGCGTCGGCGCAGGCCATCGTGTGCGCTGCGGTGCGCGAGACGTACGAGGAGGCAGGCGTGCTGCTCGCGGGCCCGACGGCCGGCACCGTGGTCGGCGACACGACGGGGGACGACTGGGAGGCGGACCGGCGGGCCCTCGTGGCGCGGGAGCTGTCCTTCGCGGACTTTCTCCAGCGGCGGTCGCTGGTGCTGCGCTCCGACCTGCTGGGCGCGTGGGCGCGCTGGATCACTCCCGAGTTCGAGCCGAAGCGGTACGACACGTGGTTCTTCGTCGCCGCGCTGCCGAACGGCCAGCGGACCCGTAACGCCTCGACGGAGGCGGACCGTACGGTGTGGATCAGTCCGGCGGAGGCCGCCGCGGGATACGACAAGGGCGAGCTGCTGATGATGCCGCCGACGATTTCGACGCTGCGCACGCTCCAGCCGTACGCCACGGCCGCCGAGGCGCTCGCGGGCGCGGCGGACCAGGACATGACGCCGGTACTCGCGCAGGCGCGCCTGGAAGGCGACGAGCTGGTACTGAGCTGGCCGGGCCACGATGAGTTCACGAAGCGCATCGAGGGCACAAGCCGGACAAAGAGCCCGGACGGCACAGCGAGCACGCACGACACAGAGATCACGGACGGCACAGGCAGCGCAGGCAGCACAGAGAGCACCGGAGGCACCGCATGACCGACGCAGCCGCGCTTCCCGGGCAGCCCCGTGGTGGCGTGCTGTCCGGGCCCGCCACCGCGCGCGCCGTCAACGTCCTCGCCCCGAACGCCTCCGTGATGACGCTCGACGGCACCAACACCTGGATCGTCTCCGAGCCCGGCTCGGAGCTGGCGGTCGTCGTCGACCCGGGGCCGCTCGACGACGTACACCTGCGGACGGTGATCGCCACCGCGGAGGAGGCGGGCAAACGGGTCGCGCTGACCCTCCTCACGCACGGGCACCCCGACCACGCGGAGGGCGCGGCGCGATTCGCCGAGTTGACACGTACGTCCGTACGGGCCCTGGACCCCGCGCTGCGGCTCGGGGGCGAGGGGCTCGCGGCGGGGGACGTCATCACCACCGGCGGCCTGGAGATTCGCGTGGTGCCGACACCGGGGCACACCGCCGACTCGCTCTGCTTCCACCTGCCCGCGGACCAGGCCGTACTGACGGGCGACACCGTCCTCGGGCGCGGCACGACGGTCGTGGCGCACCCGGACGGACGGCTCGGCGACTACCTCGACTCGCTGCGGCGGCTGCGTTCGCTGACGGTCGACGACGGGGTGCGCACCGTGCTGCCGGGGCACGGGCCGGTCCTCGAAGACGCGCAGGGCGCGGTCGAGTACTACCTGGCCCACCGGGCGAACCGGCTCGCGCAGGTCGAGACGGCCGTCGAGAACGGCTACGCCACCGCGTCGGAGGTCGTCGCCCACGTGTACGCCGACGTGGACCGGTCACTGTGGCCGGCGGCGGAGCTCTCGGTGCGGGCACAGCTGGAGTACCTGCGGGAGCACGGCCTGATCTAGTACGAGAGTGCTGCGGGCCCGGTCAGGCGTCCTTGCGCTTGAACTCATCGGTGGGGATGGGGACGGTGGACCCGTCTTCGAGGTGAAGGGTGACGGTCTCGCCGTACGTGTAGTACTCGCGCGCCTCGTAATCGTTGCCCCTAGGCCCCGTGAGCAGGGTGCATTCGCCCCGGAACGGGTCGATGATCAAGTAGATGGGCACGTCGTAGCGGGCGTACTGCTGCACCTTGATCTCGTAGTCGTTTACGTCGTCCTTGGTGGACACGATTTCGACGGCGGCCAGTATGGCCTCGTACGTGTAAGGCTCTTTCGCGCCCTCAGCCAAGATCGTCACGTCGGGTACACGGTCGGGGTCGCCGGGGAACTTGATCAGCACGTCGGAGATGATCCGCTCCTCGCTGATTCCCGCGGAGTCAGCGGCATTCTGTACGCGCCTGATCGTCCAGCTCTGCACATTGCTCTGCGGTGTCATCACGACACGGCCCCCCACGACCTCGACCTTGAAGCCTTCGTGCTCCTTGGCGATCTGCTCAGCCGCATGCCGCAGGACGTCGTCCATGACGCTCATAGCTGCCTCCTCGCTCGTCACCGACCGTATTCGCAGAATAGCCCCGACCACTGACAAGAGGATCGGGAACGCGGAAGGGCCACCCCACCAGGGGCGGCCCTTCCGGCGTCGTACGGGCTCGTACTAGCGCGAGCGCTTCGCGAGGCGCTCGACGTCCAGCAGGATCACGGCTCGCGCCTCCAGGCGCAGCCAGCCGCGGCCCGCGAAGTCCGCGAGGGCCTTGTTGACCGTCTCGCGGGACGCGCCGACCAGCTGGGCCAGCTCTTCCTGCGTGAGGTCGTGCACGACGTGAATGCCCTCCTCCGACTGCACGCCGAAGCGGCGCGACAGGTCGAGGAGCGCACGGGCGACACGGCCCGGCACGTCGGAGAAGACCAGGTCGGACATCTGGTCGTTGGTCTTGCGCAGGCGGCGGGCGACGGCTCGGAGGAGGGCCGTGGCCACCTCCGGGCGGGCGTTCAGCCAGGGCTGGAGGTCGCCGTGGCCGAGGCCGAGCAGCTTGACCTCCGTCAGCGCGGTCGCGGTGGCGGTGCGCGGGCCCGGGTCGAAGAGCGACAGCTCACCGATGAGCTCGCCGGGACCGAGCACGGCCAGCATGTTCTCGCGGCCGTCGGGGGAGGTGCGGTGCAGCTTCACCTTGCCCTCGGTGACCACGTACAGGCGGTCGCCGGGGTCGCCCTCGTGGAAGAGGGCGTCGCCGCGAGCGAGCGTCACCTCACTCATCGAGGCGCGGAGCTCCGCGGCCTGCTCGTCATCGAGCGCCGCGAAGAGCGGGGCGCGCCGCAGAACGTCGTCCACGAGTTCTCTCCTTGTCGACCTGCTCATCACGGGAACCGTGGTCACCATGATGCCGGACGGTAAAACAGTGCGATCAATCACAAGTTTGACGTACCGGCGTACCCGACCGTGCGGCAGGGGGCCGATTGGGGTGGTGATTGGCTGTGACCGGGGCGGATGTCGGTGCCGGGCTTTAGGCTGGCCGGGTGTCCGAATCGCCGGTGAGAGTGCAGCCCAAGGGGGCCGGACAGGTGACTGAAGGCCGTAATTCCGCTGTGGGCGAACAGGTCCCGGCTCAGGTCAAGAATGCCGCAAAAGAGGTAAAAGTGCCCAAGCCTGCGAAGGCGAAGGTCAAGGTAAATGCGGAGGAGGAGGCGACGGTGGAGGCGAAGCCCGCGAAGGTCGCCAAGCCCGCGAAGGCCGCCAAGCCGGAATCGCGCCTGGCCATGGTCCGCCGCGCCCGCCGCATGAACCGCGAGCTGGCCGAGGTCTATCCGTACGCCCATCCCGAGCTCGACTTCGAGAACGCCTTCGAGCTGCTGGTCGCCACGGTCCTCTCCGCCCAGACCACCGACCTGCGGGTCAACCAGACCACCCCGGCCGTCTTCGCCAAGTACCCGACGCCCGAGGACATGGCAGCCGCGGACCCCGAGGAGCTGGAGCAGCTGATCCGGCCGACGGGCTTCTTCCGCGCCAAGACCCGGTCCCTGCTCGGCCTGTCCGCCGCCATCAGGGACAACTTCGGTGGCGAGGTACCGGGCCGTCTGCAGGACCTCGTGACGCTGCCGGGCGTCGGCCGTAAAACCGCCAACGTGGTCCTCGGCAATGCTTTCGGCGTCGCCGGACTCACTGTCGACACGCACTTCGGCCGGCTCGTGCGGCGCTGGAAGTGGACCGAGAACGAGGACCCGGAGAAAGTCGAGGCGGACATCGCCGCGATCTTCCCCAAGACCGAGTGGACGATGCTCTCGCACCGGATCATCTTCCACGGCCGCCGCGTCTGCCACTCCCGCAAGCCGGCCTGCGGCGCCTGCCCGATCGCCCATCTGTGCCCGTCCTACGGCGAGGGCGAGACGGACCCGGAGAAGGCGAAGAAGCTCCTCAAGTACGAGATGGGCGGCTATCCGGGCCAGCGGCTGAAGCCCCCGCCCGGCTATCCGGGAGAGCCCGCGCCGCCGCTGGGAGCCGCCGAGTGACAGCCGCGTGCGACTGCGCGGAACGAACGGGCCCGGTTCGGGCGTTGTGACGACGGGGGTGCCTATGACGCGTGGGAGCGAGACATACGACGGCGGGGCGGCCACGGCTGCCGGGTCCGCCAGGACCGCCGAGGCGGCCGGTCCGGCCGAAGTCGCCGTGACGAGCCGTGGGCTGCCCGCCTGGCTCGACCCGGTGGCCGAGGTCGCCCGGTCCGTACGCCCCGAGCAGCTCAGCCGCTTTCTGCCGCCGGAGAGCGGCGCCGGGCGCCAGTCGGCCGTACTGATCCTCTTCGGCGAGGGCGAGAAAGGTCCTGAGCTGCTGCTCATGGAGCGGGCCGGAAGCCTCCGCTCGCACGCGGGGCAGCTGAGCTTCCCCGGTGGCGCCCTCGACCCCGCCGACGGCGAACCGGAAACCACGGGCCCGCTGCGCGCCGCGCTCCGCGAGGCCGAGGAGGAGACCGGGCTTGATCCCTCCGGCGTTCAGGTCTTCGGCGTACTGCCCCGCCTCTACATCCCCGTCAGCAACTTCGTGGTGACGCCCGTCCTCGGCTGGTGGCGTGAGCCGAGCGCCGTCGGCGTCGTCGACTCCGCCGAGACGGCGAGCGTCTTCACGGTCCCCGTGGCGGATCTCACGGATCCGGCCAATCGTGTGACGAGCGTCCATCCGCGCGGCCACAGCGGCCCCGCGTTCCTCGTCGGACCCGCTCTGGTCTGGGGTTTCACGGCGGGTGTGATCGACAAGATTCTTCACTACGCAGGCTGGGAGCGGCCCTGGGACCGCTCGCGGCAGGTCCCGCTCGACTGGCACGCGTGACAGGGTGGCCGTGTGAACGTCCTGGACATCTTGTTGCTGGTCGCGGCGGTGTGGTTCGCGATCGTCGGGTACCGACAGGGATTCGTCGTCGGCATTCTGTCGGTGATCGGCTTTCTGGGCGGTGGCCTGGTCGCGGTCTATCTGCTGCCGTTCCTGTGGGACCAGCTGACCGACGGATCGGAAGTCAGTTCGACAGCCGCCGTCGTCGCGGTCATCGTCGTGATCGTGTTCGCCTCGGTGGGCCAGGCCTTCACCACCCACCTCGGCAACAAGCTCCGCAGATACATCACCTGGTCGCCCGCCCGCGTCCTGGACGCCTCGGGCGGCGCGCTGGTCAACGTCGTCGCGATGCTCCTCGTCGCCTGGCTGATCGGCTCCGCGCTCGCGGGCACCACGCTGCCCACCCTGGGCAAGGAGGTCCGTAACTCCAAGGTGCTCCTCGGCGTCTCGCGGGTGATGCCCGACCAGGCGAGCATGTGGTTCACGGACTTCAGCTCCGTCCTCGCGCAGAACGGCTTCCCGCAGGTCTTCAGCCCCTTCTCCAACGAGCCGATCACCGAGGTCCAGGCCCCGGACCCGGCGCTCGCCGGCAGCCCCGTCGCCGCCCGCGCCAAGAAGTCCATCGTCAAGGTCGTCGGTACGGCGCAGAGCTGCGGCAAGGTCCTCGAAGGCACCGGCTTCGTCTTCGACAACCGCCGCGTCATGACCAACGCGCATGTCGTCGGCGGGGTGGACGAGCCGACCGTCCAGATCGGCGGTGAGGGCCGCCGGTACGACGCCACCGTGGTGCTCTACGACTGGGAGCGCGACATCGCCGTACTGGACGTCCCCAACCTCGACGCGCCGGCGTTGCAGTTCACGGACGCCGACGCCCGCAGCGGTGACGGCGCGATCATCGCGGGCTTCCCGGAGAACGGCGCGTACGACGTCCGGTCCGCCCGCGTCCGCGGCCGGATCAACGCCAACGGCCCGGACATCTACCACCGCGGCACCGTCCAGCGCGACGTCTACTCGCTCTTCGCGACCGTCCGTCAGGGCAACTCGGGCGGGCCGCTGCTGACGCCCGACGGCAAGGTCTACGGCGTCGTCTTCGCCAAGTCCCTCGACGACGCCGACACGGGGTACGCCCTGACGGCCGACGAGGTCCGCGAGGACGTCCGCCTCGGCCGCGCCGCCAACCAGCAGGTCGACAGCGAGAGCTGCGCGCTGTGAGAGGTGCGCGCGGTGAGAGGCGCGCTCTGAGAGGCCGGTTCAGCACGACATGCGTCTGACGATCCTCGGCGGCGGCGGTTTCCGCGTCCCTCTCGTGTACGGCGCGCTCCTGCGCGACCACGCCGAGGGCCGCGTCACCCACGTCACCCTCCACGACCTGGACCGGGCCCGGCTGACCGCGATCGCCCGGGTCCTGGCCGACCAGGCCGACGAGGTCCCGGACGCCCCGTCCGTGACCGTGACCACCGACCTCGACGAGGCCCTGCGCGGCGCCGACTTCGTCTTCTCCGCCATCCGGGTCGGCGGCCTGGAGGGCAGGGCCGCCGACGAGCGCGTCGCACTCGCCGAGGGCGTCCTGGGCCAGGAGACGGTCGGCGCGGGCGGCATCGCGTACGGACTGCGTACGGTCCCGGTCGCCGTCGACATCGCGCGACGCGTGGCGCGGCTCGCTCCCGACGCGTGGGTCATCAACTTCACCAACCCCGCCGGCCTCGTCACCGAGGCCATGTCCCGCCACCTCGGCGACCGCGTCATCGGTATCTGCGACTCGCCCGTGGGCCTCGGCCGCCGCGTCGCCCGCGTGCTCGGCGTCACCGACCCTGCGGCGGCGCGACTCGACTACGTCGGCCTCAACCACCTCGGCTGGCTGCGCGGGGTGTACGCCGACGACGGGCCCGGCCGCGACAACTTGCTCCCCGCCCTGTTCGACGACGAGCGCGCCCTGGCCTCCTTCGAGGAGGGCAGGCTCTTCGGCGCCGAGTGGCTGCGCTCGCTCGGCTCGATCCCCAACGAGTACCTGCACTACTACTACTTCAACCGCGAGACGGTCACCGCCTACCGCGAGGCGAAGCAGACCCGCGGCGCCTTCCTCCGCGACCAGCAGGCACGCTTCTACGACGGCATGGCGGACCGCACGTCGGCGTCGGGCGCCCTGGCCGCGTGGGACCGTACCCGCGCCGAGCGCGAAGCCACGTACATGGCGGAGAACCGGGAGGCGGCGGGCGCGGGCGAGCGCGCCGCCGACGACCTGGAGTCGGGTGGTTACGAGTACGTCGCGCTCGCCCTGATGCGGGCGATCGCCCGCGACGAGCACGCCACGCTCATCCTCAACGTCCGCAACGGGGACACCTTGTCGCTGCTCGACGAGGCAGCCGTCGTCGAAGTCCCGTGCCTGGTCGACGCGACCGGCGCCCGTCCCGTCGCCGTATCACCGCTGACCGGCCATGAGGCGGGCCTGGTGGCCGCGGTCAAGGCGGTCGAGCGGTGCGTACTGGAAGCGGGCGAGAGCGGGTCGGCGCGGGCGGCGGTGAAGGCGTTCGCGCTGCATCCGCTCGTCGACTCGGTCGGGGTGGCGCGCAGGCTGCTCGACGGCTACCGCAGCGCGCACCCCGGACTCGGGTACCTCAGGTCGTAAACCGGTAGCTTCAGTCGCGAGGGTGACGCAGCCGCGCCGAGACCCAGCGGGCCCGGCGGCGGAGGATGCGTGGAATCCCGATCGCGCGGGAGGGCGGGCCGTGGCCCTGATCCCGGGGACCGCCCCCTTCGTGGGTGCTCAGCGCTGTGGCCGAGCGGCGATTGCGTGCTGCGTCACCGTAGTCGTGCGTCCAGCCCATACCCCGACCTTTGCCCGTGCCCCAAGGTCCGTAATCGCGTTGGGGACAGCCAATTGGCCTATGCGCGAGGCAATTGGCTGTTCGTAGGACAAGCGTTCTGAGCGGGCCGGCGTGCGGTCAGCGGTCGGGCTCGGGATCCTTCAGCCAGTTGACCAGTTCGGCCGAGAAAGCCGCCGGGTCCTCCTCGTTCGGGAAGTGGCCGAGACCGTCGAACAGCCGCCACCGGTACGGCGCTTCGACGTACTGCCCGGAGCCCGCCGCGCTGCGCGTACGCATCACCGGGTCCAGGGAGCCGTGCAGATGCAGCGTCGGCACCCGTACAGGCCGCTTCATGCGCCGGTTGAACTGCAGCCCGTCCGGCCGCGCCATCGACCGCACCATCCACCGGTACGGCTCGATGGAGCAGTGCGCCGTCGACGGGATCGACATCGCCCGCCGGTACACGTCGACGTCCTCGTCGTCCGGCAGCCGCGGTCCCGACCAGTCGCGGATCAGCCGGCCCACCAACGCCGCGTCGTCGGCGACCAGCTGACGCTCGGGCAGCCACGGCCGCTGGAAACCCCAGACGTACGATCCGGCCCGCGTCTGTGACACGTCGGAGAGCATCGCCGAGCGCCAGCGACGCGGATGCGGCATCGAGGAGACCGCGAGCCGGCGCACCAGCTTGGGCCGCATCACGGCCGCCGTCCACGCCAGGTACCCGCCCAGGTCGTGTCCGACGAGCGCCGCGTCCGGCTCACCGAGCGAGCGCACGACGCCGGTGATGTCGAGTGCGAGGTTCGCCGGGTCGTAACCCCGCGGCGTACGGTCGCTGCCGCCGACCCCCCGCAGGTCCATCGCGACGGCCCGGAAGCCGGCGTCGGCGAGCGCGGTCATCTGGTGCCGCCACGTCCACCAGAACTGCGGGAAACCGTGCAGCAGCAGCACGAGCGGTCCGTCCCCGGCTTCCGCGATGTGGAAGCGCGCGCCGTTGGCCGCGACCTCGCGGTGGGTCCACGGGCCGTCGGGACGTACGACGGAAGTGGGAGCGGCGGCTGGAGCAGGGGTCGGAGCCGGGACTGGAGCTGGAGCGGTTGCGCCGGAGCCGGAATCTGGGGCGGTCATGTGGACGAGCGTGCCACAGCCACTGCCTTGTCACCGACCTGACGCGGATGAGGCTTGACGCCCTGGAGTACGGCCGCTGTCTGCTTGGCCGAGGCGATGCTCTTCTCCGGCGGCTTGACCTTCTTGAACTTCGAGACGGCGATGAGCGCCAGCAGCCCCGCCAGCAGCAGAAAGGCTCCGCCGACGATCAGGAAGGACCAGGCGAGCCCGAGCCCCAGGTTGTGGATGCCGTACGCCGCGGCGAAGCTCAGCACCGGCAGGGAAAAGAGCGCGAACACCCCCGCGACACCGATCGCCGTGCCACCCATGCCGACGCGCCTGGCGTCCTGCCGCAGCTCGGCCTTGGCCAGCGCGATCTCGTCGTGCATGAGTGCGGACATCTCGGCGGTCGCCGATGCGACCAACTGGCCGAGGCTGCGGTCGACGCTGTCAGCTGTCGCTGTGCGGGCGGGGTCGCTCATCGCTCTCTCCCTCTTCTGCCTTCTACGTCTTGATCTGATGTCGAATCATGCCGGACTGTCGTCCTGGCCGCTGGATGCCCCCGCGAGTTGTGCCAGCCTGCGGTGCTCGGCGGCCTTCTCCTCGTAGATCGCGGCCATCCGCAGGTGGTACTCGGGCTGGTCGAGCTCGTAGATGTCCGGAATGCCGTCGTTGTCCTCATCGCGCTCCTCGGCCTCGACCATCGCGCGGTACTTGCGTACCCGAAGCTTGAGCAGAATCCCGGAAAGTACGGCGGCGATCAGCGATCCGATGAGTACGGACGCCTTGATCTGGTCGGTCAGGCCGGCGTCCCCGGCGAAGGCCAGTTCGCCGATGAGCAGCGAGACGGTGAAACCGATCCCGGCCAGCGAGGCGACGGCGAAGACGTCGGGCCAGGCGAGGTCTTCGTTGAGTTCCGCCTTGGTGAAGCGGGCCGCGAGCCAGGTGCCGCCGAAGATGCCGACGGCCTTGCCGACCACCAGGCCGAGGACGACGCCGAGGGTCTCGGGCCGGGTGAACACGTCGCCGACCGCCTTGCCGGAGACGGTGACACCGGCGGAGAAGAGCGCGAACAGAGGCACGGCGATGCCCGCCGAAATGGGCCGTACGAGGTGCTCGATGCGCTCGCCGGGGGAGTGTCCCTCGCCGTTCTCGTCGCGGGTGCAGCGCAGCATGAGGCCCATCGCGACGCCGGCGATGGTGGCGTGGACACCGCTGTTGTACATCAGGCCCCAGATCACCAGGGCGAGCGGTACGTACACGTACCAGCCGCGCACGCGCGCCCGCACCAGCAGCCAGAAGACGGCCAGAGCCACGACGGCGCCGCCGAGCGCGACGAAGTTGAGGTCGCTGGTGAAGAAGACGGCGATGATCAGGATCGCGAACAGGTCGTCGACGACGGCCAGGGTGAGCAGGAAGGCGCGCAGCGCGGAGGGCAGTGACGTGCCGATCACCGCGAGGACGGCGAGCGCGAAGGCGATGTCGGTGGCGGTCGGCACGGCCCAGCCATCCAGGGACCCGTCCCCGGTCACGTTGACCAGGACGTACACGAGGGCGGGCGCCACCATGCCGCTGAGGGCGGCGACGACGGGGAGCGCGGCGGCCTTGGGGTCGCGAAGTTCACCGGCGACCAGCTCGCGCTTGAGCTCGATGCCCGCGACGAAGAAGAAGACGGCGAGGAGACCGTCGGCGGCCCAGTGCTGGACGGAGAGGTCGAGGCCGAGGGAGGCGGGTCCGATGTGGAAGCCGCGTACGGACTCGTAGCTGTCGCTGAGGCCGGTGTTCGCCCAGATCAGCGCGGCGACCGCGGCGATGAGCAGCAGTACGCCGCCGACCGTTTCGGTGCGCAGCGCGTCCGCGACGAAGGTGCGCTCGGGGAGCGAGAGCCGTCCGAGGAACTTGCGGGTGCTGGAGGCGGTCGGCGGTGTGGGCCGGTTGGGCGGGGCGGTCGGCTTGGGCGCGGTCACGGGTGGAACCTCCGGTCGGTGGGCAGCATGGAGCACATTGCCGACCAGACTTCCCGGCACACCTGTGGAGTTTTGACGCGTTCCTGACGCGAGCCACCACTCTACCGGGGCATGCAAGGGCGAAATCCGGCGATCGTCACTTTACGAGCAGAACGGGCACCCGGCGCGGGGAGCCGGGTGCCCGTTCTGGACGCTCACTGACGTGCTGGCGCCGTCAGTCCTCGCTGGACGCGCTCGGAAGCTTCGTCTGGATCAGGTCCATCACCGACGAGTCGGTGAGTGTGGTGACGTCGCCCAGCTTCCGGTTCTCGGCGACGTCCCGCAGCAGTCGCCGCATGATCTTGCCGGAACGGGTCTTGGGCAGCTCGGCCACCGGGAGGATCCGCTTGGGCTTGGCGATCGGGCCGAGCGTCGCGCCGACGTGGTTGCGGAGTTCGGCCACGAGGGTGTCCGTCTCGGACGCCGTACCGCGCAGGATCACGAACGCGACGATGGCCTGGCCGGTCGTCTCGTCGGCCGCGCCGACGACCGCCGCCTCGGCGACGGACGGGTGCGAGACGAGCGCCGACTCGACCTCGGTGGTCGAGATGTTGTGACCGGAGACCAGCATCACGTCGTCGACCCGGCCGAGCAGCCAGATGTCGCCGTCGTCGTCCTTCTTGGCGCCGTCACCCGCGAAGTACTTGCCCGGGAAGCGGGACCAGTAGGTGTCGATGAAGCGCTGGTCGTCGCCCCAGATCGTACGGAGCATGGACGGCCACGGCTCGGTGAGGACGAGGTAGCCGCCGCCTCCGTCGGGCACCTCGGTCGCCTCGTCGTCGACGACGGTCGCGCTGATGCCGGGCAGGGCGCGCTGGGCGGATCCGGGCTTGGTCGCGGTGACGCCGGGCAGCGGCGAGATCATCATCGCGCCGGTCTCGGTCTGCCACCAGGTGTCCACGATCGGGGTCTTGCCGGCGCCGATGTTCTCGCGGTACCAGATCCACGCCTCGGGGTTGATCGGCTCGCCGACCGAGCCGAGGATGCGCAGCGACGACAGGTCGAACTTTGCGGGGATGTCGTCGCCCCACTTCATGAACGTGCGGATCGCGGTCGGCGCGGTGTAGAGGATCGTGACGCCGTACTTCTGCACGATCTCCCAGAAGCGCCCCTGGTGCGGGGTGTCGGGCGTGCCCTCGTACATGACCTGGGTCGCGCCGTTGGCCAGCGGCCCGTACACGATGTACGAATGCCCGGTCACCCAGCCGATGTCGGCCGTGCACCAGTAGACGTCGGTCTCCGGCTTGAGGTCGAAGACGGCGTGGTGGGTGTAGGCGGCCTGGGTGAGGTAGCCGCCGGAGGTGTGCAGGATGCCCTTCGGCTTACCCGTCGTACCGGACGTGTAGAGGATGAAGAGCGGGTGCTCGGCGTCGAAGGCCTCGGGGGTGTGCTCGGCGGACTGCCGGCCGACGATCTCGTCCCACCACACGTCGCGGCTGTCGTCCCACGCGGTGTCCTGGCCCGTGCGGCGTACGACCAGAACGTGCTCCACCTGCGGGCACTTGGCGACGGCCTCGTCGATGGCGGGCTTGAGGGCGGTGGGCTTGGTGCGCCGGTAGCCGCCGTCCGCGGTGATGACGAGCTTGGCGTCGGCGTCCTGGATGCGGGAGGCGACGGCGTCGGCGGAGAAGCCGCCGAAGACGACCGAGTGCGCGGCTCCGATGCGGGCGCAGGCCAGCATCGCCACGGCGGCCTCGGGAATCATCGGCAGGTAGACGGCGACCCGGTCGCCCTTGCGTACGCCCAGCTCCGTAAGGGCGTTGGCGGCGCGTGAGACCTCGTCCTTGAGTTCGGCGTAGGTGATGGCGCGGCTGTCGCCGGGCTCGCCCTCGAAGTGGATGGCGACGCGGTCACCGTTGCCGGCCTCGACGTGACGGTCCACGCAGTTGTACGCGACGTTGAGCTTGCCGTCGGCGAACCACTTCGCGAACGGCGGATTCGACCAGTCGAGTGTCTCGGTGGGCTCGGTGGCCCAGGTGAGCCGCCGGGCCTGCTCGGCCCAGAAGCCCAGCCTGTCTGCCTCGGCCTGTTCGTACGCCTCCGCCGTGACATTGGCGTTCGCGGCCAGCTCGGCAGGCGGCGAGAAGCGGCGCTCCTCCTTCATGAGGTTGGCCAGGCTTTCGTTGCTCACGACATCTCCCATTCCCAGGGCGTCCGATGTGTCCCGTGCCCTAGCTCATCAGTCCCGTGCCCGGGTGACAAGAGCCTTCCGGGAATTGGTTTAGACCTGTGAGCTGGGGTGGGCCGCATCCGGGTCGGTGTTGGTGGCGGCGTACGGCCCCACCCCGCAGGGCGGTGCGGGGAGGGGCCATACGGTCTCACGGACGCGGAGCGCGGTCGGTTCAGACGCGTCGGTTCAGGCGCGCGACTCTTCGAGGGAGCCTTCCGCGTCCGAGTCCTCGACCGGGCCGACCCGGTCGAAGACCTCGTCGGTCTCACCGATCCGGACACCGTCCTGGAGCAGGTACGCCTGGGCCTCGCCGACATGGAAGTACATGCCGTGCAGTTCGAGCGTGCCCTCGTCGAGCCGCCGGCGCACCGCCTCGTGCGTACGCAGGTGCTCCAACTGCTGGACCACATTGGTCAGGCAGAGCTGCTCGACCGCGTCGGCCGGCAACCTCCCCGAGATCCTCGCCCATGAGTGCTTCCTGCTCCGCATGCGCTCCAGGCTGGGCACACCGTGCCGCAGCCAGCGCCGCAGCGGCGTCTGGGCCCCGTTCGGCGGCGTGTTGACCGGCGTGTCGAGCAGGGCCTGCATCGCACCACAGCCGGAATGCCCGCAGATAGTGATGGACTGCACCTTCAGGACGTCCACGGCGTACTCGATGGCGGCTCCGACCGAGTCGTCCGTGCTCTCCGCACCGGGCGGCGGCACCAGGTTGCCCACATTGCGTACGGTGAAGAGGTCGCCCGGGCCACTGGACGTGATCATGCTCGTGACCAGCCGGGAGTCGGCGCAGGTGATGAAGAGCTGCGACGGTGTCTGCCCCTCGCGGGCGAGCCGGGCCAGCTCCTCGCGCACCAGCGGCGCCGTATTGCGCTGGAACGCGCTGAGGCCGGTCGCGAGTTGGCCCGCGCTGCCGCCCGCCCGGCCCCGTGCGACCGATGCCGGGGCGGTGGCGTGGTTGTCGCAGTGGTGGTTGCGCCAGGGGGTCCACGGCCTGCAGCAGGTGTGGGTGGAGTGCGCGTTGCGTGGGACGCCGGCGGAGTCGCGGGAGCCGGCGGAATCAGCGGATCCGGCGGGGTCGTGGGAGCCGACGGAACCGGCGGTATCGGGGGAGTCGGTGGAGTCGGCCCCGGATGCCGGACCGGCGAACCGGTTGCCCGAGCGGCCGGTAATCTCCACGCGGCCGCCCTGCGCGGCATGGGAGTCCTGCCAGCCCTGGAGCGTTTCGTACGCCGCGTGGTCCATGAACGACCCGTCCAGCTCGACGACCACGTCCGCCCCTCTGGGCATCTGGTTGAGTGCCCGGCTGAGCCGGGGCACCGCCAGGAAGGTCAACTGGCCGCGCACTTGGATGCGATGGACGCCGTCCGCCGTCGTCTCCGCGGTGATATGGGTCCTGGCCAGCCGGTGGAGTGCTACCGCGACCGCCACCGCGATGCCGATCACCACACCTTCCAGTACGCCGAGGAGGGCGACACCGGCGAATGTCACCACGTAGACCAGCATCTCCCGGTGGCGGGAGGCGCTGCGGATGTGCCTGATGCTCACCATCTGGAAGCCGATGACCATCACCAGCGCGCCGAGCGCGGGCAGCGGGATCAGGTCGATCACCGGCACGAGGAACAGCGCCGCGAGGACGATCCACAGGCCGTGCAGCATCGTGGAGTGCCGACTGACCGCGCCCGCCGAGACATTGGCGACACTGCGGACGGCGACACCGGCGACCGGCAGTCCGCCGAGCGCGCCGGACAGGATGTTCGCGGCGCCCTGCCCGGCCAGTTCACGGTCGAGGTCCGACCGCTCCACCTCGGCCCGCGGTTCCTTGCGGCCGGCCACCAGCTTGTCCACGGCGACGGCTGACAGCAGCGACTGCACGCTGGTGACCAGCGTGACGGTGAGCACGGCCGCGGCGATGCCGAGCACAGGGCCTTCGGGCAGCCCCGGCAGCGCGTGGTTGCTCCAGGACGGCAGGTCGACATGCGGCACGTTCATCCCGGTCAGGGCGGCGAGCACGGCGGCGGCGCTCACGGCGACGAGGGCGGCGGGAATCTTCCGGGAGATCCGGCCCGTACGCCCCGGAATGTGTGGCCAGGCGAGCAGGACGGCGACGGTCAGGGCGCTCACCAGGACGGCCGGCCCGTGCAGGTCCGCCAACTGGGCGGGCAGCATACGGACGTTGTCGACCGGGGAGCTTTCCGGACTGCCGCCAAGGACGATGTGGAGCTGGGCGAGCGCGATGGTGATGCCGATGCCGGCGAGCATCCCGTGCACGACGGCCGGGCTGACGGCGAGAGCGGAACGGGCCACGCGCACGTGGGACAGCCCGAGTTGGGCGACCCCGGCCAGAACGGTGATGGCGCAGGTGGTGCGCCAGCCGTACTGCTGGATCAGATCGGCCGTGACGACCGCAAGACCCGCGGCCGGCCCGCTGACTTGAAGCGGAGCTCCGCCGAACCGGCCGGCCACGAGGCCGCCGACGGCGGCTGCGACCAGGCCCGCCTGGAGCGGTGCGCCGGTGGCCAGGGCGATGCCCAGGGAGAGCGGCAGCGCGATCAGGAAGACGGAGATGGAGGCGGACAGATCCGCTCCCGCGATACGGAAACGGCGGCGGCCGCCGCCGGGCGGGGGGCTGTGCGGACGCTGGAATCGGGATGCGCCGGTGGCGCGCGAAGAGTGGTCGGTGCGGGTGGGGACGCAAGCAGACATGGTTCCCGTCTCCTCCGGGGCAGCGCGGTCGCGGAATGTGGGACGCGGCCGTGGGTCACGGCGTGCAGCGGCGGGATTTTCAACTCTCGGTAAACGAATAGTAATGCAGAGTAAAGAAAGGGAGGGGTGAATAGGTTCAAATGGCGCAATCTTTCACCTGTTTCAGTGAATAAAGAATATGAATGGCTTGTCGTATTAATCCCTTCGTCGGGGTGTGTGAAGTTGGTTCCGCCAAGTCGGCATATCAGCGGATAACCTGACGAAAGAGGGTGGGCGGAATGATGGCCGCCACGAAGAGGATCGTCTTCGGCGTCGCCGCCGTGACCTTGGCCGGTGCTCTCACCGCCTGCTCGGGACAGGCCGGCCTGAGCGCCCCCGGCGCCAAGGAGGGCGCCCACGGAGCGAAGAAGCAGGGGCCCAAAGCGGGGCCCAAGGCCGCGGTACGGCTGATCGGTGACGGCTCGACGGCGTACACCGGAAAGCAACCGCACTTGCTCAAGCCGCAACGGCTGAAGCCCGGTCAGAAGCCGCCGCAGTTCGTGGTGTTCTCGTGGGACGGGGCCGGCGAGGACGGTCAGCGGCTCTTCTCCCACTTCCGCAAGGTCGGCAGGAAGTACGACGCGACGATGACGTACTTCCTCAGCGCCGTGTACCTGCTGCCGGAGGACAAGCGGCACCTCTACGACCCGCCTCAGCACTCGACCGGCCGCTCCGACATCGGCTTCAACGACATCGAGGGAATCAGCGACACCGTCGAGCAGCTACGCGGCGCGTGGCTGGAGGGCAACGAGATCGGCACGCACTTCAACGGCCACTTCTGCGGCAAGGACGGAGGCGTCGGCACCTGGTCCCCGGAGGAGTGGACGATCGAGATCGCCCAGGCCAAGGCGTTCGTGAAGCGCTGGAAGACCAACTCGGGCCTGAAGAACGCCGGGCCGCTGCCCTTCGACTACGACAAGGAGCTCGTCGGCGCGCGCACGCCCTGCCTGGAGGGGCAGAAGAACATGATGCTCGCGGCAAAGGAGCTGGGCTTCCGCTACGACTCCAGCGGTGTCGGCAAGCAGGTGTGGCCGAAGAAGACCGACGGCCTGTGGGACATCCCGCTCCAGCTGGTCCCGGTGCCCGGACGGGCCTTCGAAACGCTCTCGATGGACTACAACTTCATGATCAACCAGTCGAGAACGGTCAACGGCGATCCGGCCCAGCACGAGTTCTGGGGCAACCAGATGCGCGACGGCCTGCTGCAGGCCTTCGACCGCTCGTACAACGGAAACCGCGCCCCGCTGATCATCGGCAACCACTTCGAGTCCTGGAACGGCGGCACGTACATGCGCGCCATCGAGGAGACGATCAAGACGGTCTGCGTGAAGCGGGACGTGCGCTGTGTCTCCTTCAAGCAGGTGGTGGACTGGCTGGACGTACAGGACCCGGAGGTGCTCGCGAAGATGCGCATGCTGGAGGTGGGGGAGGCCCCGAAGGAGGGCTGGGCGTCATTCCTGGCCACCCAGCCCACGACCGCCCCGAGCGCCGGGGCGGCCTCCCCGGTCAAGCCGGCTGAGCGGCACTAGCCTCCGCGAAACGCTCCCCCAGTACGAAGGCGGGGTCGACCTGGGCAGCCAGGTCGGCGCCCGTCTTCGCGTTGCCCCAGCTCTCCGCGTTCTTCAGGTGGAAGTGCACCATCTGGCGTGTGTAGCGCTCCCAGTCGCGCTCCGCGTACGAGTCCTCCGCGGTGTTCTGCAGGGTCTGGAGGGCGAGGCGGTTGTCGGCCTCAAGGAGCTCGAAACGGGACGGGCGGCCCTTCTCCATCGCGCGGACCCAGTCCGACGCCCGGAAGGTGACCAGGAGATCGTCGCCCACCTGCTCACGCAGGAAGTCGATGTCGTCCTGGCCCTGCACCTTGTTGCCGACGACCTTGAGCGATACGCCGTAGTCCCGGGCGTACTCCTTGTACTGGCGGTACACGGACACACCCTTGCGGGTCGGTTCGGCCACCAGGAAGGTCATGTCGAAGCGGGTGAACATGCCGGAGGCGAAGGAGTCGGAGCCGGCCGTCATGTCGACGACGACGTACTCCTCCGGGCCATCCACGAGATGGTTGAGGCACAGCTCGACCGCCCCGACCTTGGAGTGGTAGCAGGCGACGCCCAGGTCGGATTCGGTGAACGGCCCCGTGGCCATCAGCCGGATCTCACCGTCGTCGAGCCGCACGGTACGGGCGCACGCGTCGTACACCGGGTTGTCCTCACGCACCCGCAGCAGGCGTGAACCCTCCCCCGGCGGCGTAGTCTTGATCATCTTTTCGGCGGAGGTGATACGGGGGTTGGTGCCGCGCAGGTAGTCCTTGATGAGGGGCAGGTGCGCACCCATCGCCGGCAGCGCAGCGGCCTCGGCCTCGTCGAGACCGAGCGCGGCGCCCAGGTGCTGGTTGATGTCGGCGTCCACGGCGACGACCGGGGCCTCGTTGGCGGTGAGGTGGCGGATGAAGAGCGAGGACAGCGTCGTCTTGCCGCTGCCGCCCTTCCCTACGAAAGCGATCTTCATGTTCACCAAGGGTAATCGCATGATTGCGTGGTGTGCGCACAGTGAGTGAAGAAGACCACTCCAAGGTGGGGTGCGTGCTATGGGTGCGTAGGCTCCTTACTTATGAGTACGACTGCTGATCCACTGGCGGCGCTGGGTGCGCTGCCCGGCGTGCCCGAGGCCGTGGACTCCGTGCGCAAGGCCGTTGACCGGGTCTACGGACACCGCGTCATGCGGCGCCGCAGCAACGAGATCACCGCGGAGGCGGCGCTGCGCGGCGCGCGCGGCTCGGCGGCGCTCTCGGGTGCGGACTGGGCGTTGGAGGAGGTGCGCCGGCGTACCGACTTCAGCATCGACGAGGAGTCCCGGACGGTCGGCGCGGCGCTGCGGCTGACCGCCGAGGCCGGACAGCTGCTGTCCATCTGGCGCCAGTCGCCGCTGCGGGTACTGGCCCGGCTGCATCTGGTGGCGGCGGGCGGCGCGGGCGTGTCCGACGAACTGGTGGGCCGGCCGCGGCTCGCGGGCGAGCCCGTTGACGAACCCCTGGTCGAGCTTCCGCTGCCGGGCGCCGACGAGGTGGCGGGCCGGCTCGAAGGACTCTCGGAGCTCATCATCGCGGGCGGTTCCGCGCCGGCGCTGGTGACGGCGGCCGTGGTGCACGGAGAACTGATGGCGTTGCGCCCGTTCGGTTCGCACAACGGCCTGGTGGCGCGCACCGCCGAGCGGATCGTGCTGATCGGCAGCGGCCTCGACCCGAAGTCGGTCTGTCCGGCGGAGGTCGGGCACGGGGAACTGGGGCGAGCGGCGTACGTAGCTGCCCTGGACGGTTATGCCTCGGGAACGCCGGAGGGGATGGCGGCCTGGATCACTCACTGCGGGCGCGCGGTGGAGCTGGGCGCCAGGGAGTCGACGGCCGTGTGCGAGGCGCTTCAGCGCGGAGCCGCCTGAAGAACCCGCCTCAGGAGCCCGCCTCAAGAACTTTCGAGGTTTCGCGGCAGACAAAGGGTTGCGGCGGTACCGGTGAACGGTACCGCCGCTGGCATGTCCGCCCGAGTTACCATGCGTCCTCGAATTTATGCCCATCAGGTCGGGAACTTTGCCCGTCACCTGGTGCGGCTGGCCCGTAATCGACGGGTCGACGTCGCGTGGGTGCTCAGCTTCCATGCTCGGTCCGTGGGGCCTTACTGCGTCTTGGGTCATCCTCTCGGATGTCCCTGGTCTCGCGGGCCGTTAAGTCCTTTGTACTCCTGAAGTCCGGGAAGCGAAAGCCCTGGACGTGCCTCTTTGCAATGTGGTTCAAATACGGGCAAAGCTTTCGTATCGTCGGCGGGCTCGCCGGGCGGGTCTGCGGCTGACGTACCAGACCAGGCCCGCGGTCGCCGCGGCCGCTCCGACTGCGGCGGCGGCCACGAGCGCGGGGCGGGGCGGCATGGAAAAGGCGGGCAGCCGCTGCTTGAGGCGGACCGGCCGGTTGAAGACGAGGATGGGCCATTCGCGGGCGACCGCTTCGCGGCGCAGCGCCCGGTCCGGATTGACCGCGTAGGGGTGGCCGACCGATTCGAGCATGGGTACGTCAGTGGCCGAATCGCTGTACGCGTAACAGCGCGCCAGGTCGTACCCCTCGGACGCCGCGAGCTCCTTGATCGCCTCGGCCTTGGTGGGGCCGTACGCGTAGTACTCCACCTCGCCCGTGAAGCAGCCGTCGTCGCCGATGACCATCCGGGTCGCCACGACGCGGTCGGCTCCCAGGAGCTCACCGATCGGCTCGACCACCTCCGCGCCGGAAGTGGAGACGATCACGACGTCGCGGCCGGCGGTGTGGTGCTCCTCGATGAGGGAGGCCGCCTCGTCGTAAATGATCGGGTCGATCAGGTCGTGCAGGGTCTCGGCGACGATCTCCTTGACCTGCTGGACGTTCCAGCCCTTGCAGAGCGCGGAGAGGTACTCCCGCATGCGCTCCATCTGATCGTGGTCCGCGCCACCGGCGAGGAAGACGAACTGGGTGTAGGCGGTGCGCAGAGCAGCTCTGCGGCTGATCAGCCCGCCTTGATAGAAGGACTTGCTGAAGGTCAGCGTGCTCGACTTCGCAATCACGGTCTTGTCGAGGTCGAAGAAGGCGGCTGTTCGCGGCAAGGAGCGGTTTTCCACGAGGCGAGCATAGGCGCCCACCATTCGGCGTACGCTGTGGCGCGTGGGTTTGCCTGAGAAGGCTCTCGGGTACACCATGGAAGTCACGGATCGTTCGCGACCGTGCTACCCCGGTCCGACTCCTCCCCCCCCCGAGTCGGCCGTGGAGACGACCCCCGTTCTCCCCCCCGACGGGGGTCGTCGCATGTCCGGACGCGTTTTTGCCCTCCGGCTCTGATCATTTCTCCCCCTCTTGGCCCGTGGCCGCAGTCGCCTTGCACTGGAGAGACGCGTCACGGTCCGTAGTCGTTCCGCCGCTCTCCGGAAGTCACTGGTATAGGTGAGCGGGATATTCACAACCGATGAGTTGTCCTCAGTTTTTCAGCAAGATCCACACGATTTCCCAGATCCCCCCACGGTGATTCCGTCCGCGAAGTTCGTGGACAGAAGGAATCGCAGTGAGAGGGGGCGGAGATCGTGACCGGATCCGTCACACCCGACCGACCGCAGGCCGCAGAAGCCCGGCAGGACGGACCGCTGATCGTCACCGAGGATGTCGACCTGCTCGACGATCTGCTGCGGCTGTGCGCCGCGGCCGGCGCCGAGCCGGAAGTCCACCACGCGGTGCCCGAGCGCAGGGGCAGCTGGGAGACCGCGCCACTGATCCTCGTCGGCGACGACGCCGCCGAACGGGTGCGCGGGGCGGTCCGCGGACGAGGGGGAGCGCGCAGGCCCGGCGTGATGCTCGTGGGCAAGGACCAGGACGACCCCGGCGTGTGGCAGCGCGCCGTGGAGATCGGGGCCGACCATGTGCTGCGGCTGCCCGACGCGGAGAGCTGGCTCGTCGAGCGCATCGCCGATGTGGCGGAAGGCGTGGGGCGGCAGGCCATGACCGTGGGGGTACTCGGCGGGCGGGGCGGGGCAGGGGCTTCGACTCTGGCGTGCGCGCTGGCCGTGGCCGCGGCCCGGACGGGGCTGCGCACCATGCTCATCGACGGCGATCCGCTGGGCGGCGGCCTCGACGTACTGCTCGGCGGAGAAGCCGCGGAAGGCATGCGGTGGCCGGATTTCGCCGAATCCAGAGGGCGGGTCGGCAGCGGCGCGCTCGAAGAGTCGCTGCCCGAGCTGCATGCGCTGCGGGTCCTGAGCTGGGATCGCGGCGACCGTGTGGTGATCCCGCCGGAGGCGATGCGCGCGGTGCTGGCCGCGGCGCGAAGGCGGGGCGGAGTCGTGGTCGTGGACCTGCCGCGCCGGGTCGACGAGGCCGTGGCGGAGGCGCTGGCCCAGCTCGACCTCGGACTGCTGGTGGTCCCCGCGGAGCTGCGGGCCGTAGCGGCGGCGAGCCGGGTGGCGTCGACCGCCGGCATGGTGCTGCGCGATCTGCGGGCGGTGGTGCGCGGGCCGTACGCCGCGGGCCTGGACGACGAGTCGGTGGCGAGGCTGCTCGGGCTTCCGCTGGCCGGCGAGCTGCCGGTGGAAGCGGGGCTGCTGGAGGCGCAGGCCGGTGGAATGCCGCCGGGCGGCAGTGCCCGCGGACCCCTGGCCCGGTTCTGTACGGCGTTCTGGGAGCAGGCACTCGCCGGGGGCGGTGTCTCATGAGCGTGGAAATGCTGGAAGCCGTAAGGCGGCGGCTCGCGGAGAGCGGGGCGGAGCCGACGCCGGCGCGGGTGGCTGCCGCGCTGCGGGCCCAGGGGCGGCTGCTGGGGGACGCGGAGGTGCTGGGGGCGGCCGAGGAGCTGCGCTGCGAGCTGGTGGGGACGGGAACGCTGGAACCGCTGCTCGCCGACCCGTCCGTGACGGATGTGCTGGTGTCCGCACCCGACCGGGTGTGGGTGGACCGGGGCGGTGGCCTTGAGCTCACCGGGCTCTCCTTCACCGACGCGGCCGCCGTGCGCAGGCTCGCGCAGCGGCTCGCGGCGGCGGCCGGGCGGCGGCTGGACGACGCGAGGCCGTGGGTGGACGCCCGGCTGCCGGACGGGACGCGGATGCACGCGGTCCTGCCGCCGGTGGCCGTCGGCTCCACGTGCCTGTCGCTGCGGGTGGTGCGGCCCAAGGCGTTCTCGCTGGCCGAACTGGTCGCCGCGGGGACGGTGCCGCCCGGCGGCGAGGCGGTGCTGCGCGCGCTCATCGAAGCCAGGCTCTCGTACCTGATCAGCGGGGGCACGGGCACGGGAAAGACCACACTCCTCTCGACACTTCTGGGGCTGGTCGGGGAGGGGGAGCGGATCGTACTGGCCGAGGACTCGGCCGAGCTGAGGCCCGATCACCCGCATGTCGTGCGCCTGGAGTCGCGGCCCGCGAACCAGGAGGGCGCCGGGCAGGTCACGCTGCAGGACCTGGTGCGCCAGGCGCTGCGGATGCGCCCCGACCGGCTGGTTGTCGGCGAGGTGCGCGGGGCCGAGGTGACCGAACTCCTGGCCGCGCTGAACACCGGGCACGAGGGCGGGTGCGGCACCGTGCACGCCAACGCGGCGGCGGATGTCCCGGCGCGGCTGGAGGCGCTTGGTGCGGCGGCGGGGCTCGACCGGGCGGCGCTGCACAGCCAGTTGGCGGCGGCCCTGGCGGTGGTGGTGCATCTGGCGCGGGGCCGGGGTGGGCTGCGGCGGGTCGCCGAGGTCCATGTGCTGGAGCGGGACGCGGCGGGGCTGGTGGTGACCGTGCCGGCGCTGCGGTGGGGTGCGGAGGCCTTCTCGTACGAACGCGGCTGGCCCCGGTTGCGTGCGCTGATCGGGGGTGCGCTGTGACGGGCGCCGGCGTGGGGCCGCTGTACGCGGCGGCAGTGTGCGCGGGGGCCGCGGCCTGGCTGCTGGCCGGGCGCGACCGGGACCTGCGGCGGGCGCGGCTGATGTTCGCGGGCGGATCGGTGGACCCCGGGGGTCCGGCCGCCCTGTGGGAGCGGGTGGCGACGCCGGTGCGGAGGCGGCTGCGGCGGGAGTGGCTCTGTGTGCCAGTGGCGGTGCTCGTGGCCGTACTGGGCGAGTCGGTGCTGCCGTTGCTCGCGGGAGTGGTGGCGGTGCCGCTGGTGGGGCGCCGGCTGCGGGCCGGGGAGCTGCGCCGGGAGCGGAAGCGGCGGGCGGACGACGTCATCGCACTGTGCGGGGCGGTGGCGGGCGAGTTACGGGCCGGGAGGCAGCCGGGGCAGGCACTGTTCGCCGCGGCTTCGGGAACCGGTGGCCTGGGCGCGGCGGAGGCCGACGTGATGGCGGCGGCGCGGTTCGGCGGGGACGTACCGGATGCGCTGCGCAGGGCGGCGCGGGAGCCGGGAGCGGACGGGCTCGTGGGGATGGCCGCGTGCTGGCGGGTGGCCGTGGACGGCGGCGCCGGCCTCGCGGCGGGGCTGGACCGGCTGGAGTCCGCGTTACGGGCCGAGCGGGATCAGCGGGAGAACCTCCGGGCCCAGTTGGCGGGCGCCTGGGCGACGGTGGCGCTCCTGGCACTGCTTCCGGTGGCGGGGCTGCTGATCGGCGGCGCGCTGGGGGCCCGGCCGCTGCGGGTGCTGCTGCACACCCCGGCGGGGCTTGGGTGCCTGCTGGTCGGCGGGCTGTTGGAGGGCGCGGGCCTCTTCTGGGCCCGGCGCATCGTACGACGGGGGAGGGCTCATGAGCGGTGATGTCGTCCACAGGCTGGGGATGGTGATGTCGCTGGCGGCCACCGCGGTGTGGTTCGTGCTCGCGCTGGCCGGGCGGCGGCGGGAGCGGTTGCTCCGCAGGCGGTTGACGACGCTGCTGGCGGTGGAGGCGGCGGGGGCGGGGGCGGGGCTCGGACGGCGGCGGTGGCGGCCCGAGCACGGGGTGCGGGTGCTGCGCTGGGCGCCGCCGCTGGGAGCCGCTGCCACCGGTTATGTGCTGATCGGCGGCCTGACCGGCTGTGCGGTTGGTGCGGCTGCGGCGTACGGGACCGTGCGGTGGCTGCGGAGGCGCACGCCGAGTGAAGAGGTCCCGGTCGACACCCGCCAGCTGCCGCTCGCCGCCGATCTTCTGGCGGCCTGCGTCTCGGCCGGCGCCGGGCCGCGCGAGGCGGCGGAGGCGGTCGGGGATTCGCTCGGCGGCCCGGTGGGCGAGCGGCTGGCGCGGACCGCCGCCGAACTGCGGCTCGGAGGTGAACCGGCGGACGCGTGGGGGCGGCTGGGCGCGATACCGGGCGCCGGGGGGCTGGCCCGCTGCCTGGAACGGGCGGGCGCCTCCGGGGCTCCGTCGGCCGAACCCGTTTCCCGGCTGGCCGAGGGTCTCAGGGCCGAACGGGCGCGGGAGGCCTCGGCACGGGCCCAGCGAGCGGGCGTGCTGATGGTCGGGCCGGTCGGGCTGTGCTTTCTTCCCGCCTTCCTGGTGGTCGGAGTGGCACCCGTGGTGATCGGACTGGCGAGCGGACTGATGAACGGCAACTGACCGTGCACGGCAACTGATCTTGAACGACAACTGACCTTGGGGGTCGACATGTGGGTGTGGATGCGGGTGCGGGCACACAGGCTGGTGAGCAGGGCGGCCGGCGGGGACGCGGGGATGACGACTGACCGTATTGCGGCACTCGTCGTGTCCCGCACAGCCTGTGTCGCTTTACTGCCGTGTCCGCTCTTCCCTTAGCGTCACGCTTCCATGCCCCTCAGTGTCTCATTCCCCATCTACTCATGTGATGTAAATCGCATGGGGGTAGGTCGGGTACTTCGACCGTAGCTCTGCATCTTCTCAAGTCGAGGCTGTCCTTACGAATCACCGCCGTGAGCGCCGCTGTTCGCCAGCTGGCTCCTGCCGTGTGGTGTCCTGCCCTGCGCCCCTGTTTCCTCACTGCTCGGGGCCAAAGCCCGCGCCGCCGGCCGCGTGGCTCTTTGCGCAGTGCGGCGCGGGCAGCGGGAGCGCGCTGGACCAGACGCATCTCGCTGCGGCCATGGCAGCATGTGTCGCGCACGGCCGCCGAGGCGCTGGCACCAGTCGGCGTCGCCGATCTCGCCTCTGGGTCAGCTGTACCGGTCGGCGTAGCCCGCCGCGAGCGGGTTGACCAGCTCTGCGAGACACTGGAGAGGTCCAAGGTCCCCGCTTCGCCACGGTCAAGAGCACCAGGGGAGGGACCCGGTAATGGGCCAGAAGGTAAACCCGCACGGGTTCCGGCTCGGCATCACCACGGACTTCAAGTCCCGTTGGTACGCCGACAAGCTCTACAAGGACTACGTCAAGGAAGACATTGCCATCCGTCGGATGATGACGTCTGGCATGGAGCGCGCCGGCATCTCGAAGGTTGAGATCGAGCGCGCCCGTGACCGCGTGCGTGTGGACATCCACACCGCTCGTCCGGGCATCGTCATCGGCCGCCGTGGCGCCGAGGCCGACCGCATCCGCGGCGACCTCGAGAAGCTCACGGGCAAGCAGGTCCAGCTGAACATCCTCGAGGTCAAGAACCCCGAGATGGACGCTCAGCTGGTTGCTCAGGCCGTTGCCGAGCAGCTCTCGTCCCGCGTCTCCTTCCGCCGCGCCATGCGTAAGAGCATGCAGTCGGCGATGAAGGCCGGCGCCAAGGGCATCAAGATCCAGTGTGGCGGCCGTCTCGGCGGCGCCGAGATGTCCCGGTCCGAGTTCTACCGCGAGGGTCGTGTGCCGCTGCACACGCTGCGCGCGAACGTGGACTACGGCTTCTTCGAGGCCAAGACCACCTTCGGCCGTATCGGCGTGAAGGTCTGGATCTACAAGGGCGACGTCAAGAACCTCGCCGAGGTCCGTGCCGAGAACGCCGCGGCCCGTGCGGGTAACCGCCCGGCCCGTGGTGGCGGCCCGGCCGACCGTCCGGCCGGTGGTCGTGGTGGCGAGCGTGGCGGCCGCGGCCGCAAGCCAGCCGGCCGCGGTAAGGAGCACACGATGGCTGAGATCGTCAGCGCTCCCGATGCAGGTGGTGTCATGGGTCGTCGTGTCAATAGTGAGAAAGTTCAGCAGGCCGATCTGGATGCGGCACCGGTCCGGGGAATCGCCGCCCGTAAACAAGTGGACCTGCTACTGCCACCTGATTTGACGGCTGTCGATAACCAGAGGATCAATTTTTGGATTCACGAAAGACGCCGCAATCCTAACCAGCCACTGAGGGTGGGCTGCACTTACACCGGATATTTCCGAGTGGGTGACATCGTCCTCGAAAATCTAGCTATCGAGCAGACCCACCCACCTACGGACGATGTTCCACCTGACGGCCTCGGGACCGTTTGGCTCGTAAGATCATCAACTGTCGTCTTTCATGCAGACCCGAAGCAGAAAGCTGGGATTGTCGAAGTAACAAGAAATCGAGAGGGCGACGAGAGTCACTCATTGGCAACCTTCGAGCTGCAGATTCCGGTAACGGGAAACTCTGAAGACCGGACGCTACTCTTGACTCCACTTACGAGTCATAAGCCCCGGATCGATGTGATGGTCCTCGCTGGCAACGATGTTTATAGGGAAGCCGTCATCCACCTCCGGGTGGCCGAAGGGGACATGCGTACGGAGACAAGCGGCAGCACCGCGGTGTGAGGCAGCATCGAAGAGGTGTATCGACGGTAGAGGAGGATCTAATGTCATCCCGAAAAAATGCTGCGCGGGATGGGCGCACTCCCTCGAGTAACGCCGTCGAAGGATTGCCTGCCAGCTCACTTACCGAGGAACGGCATTACCCAGCAGCCCATACGGGCCTCCTCATTCCCCCTGAGTGGAAACCACCAGCGAGAACTCTGACATTGACTCTCTTTCCTCCGTGGGCTTGGTGGAGTCTTGCAGGCGCAGGCCCGTACGGCACAGTCGACAACGGCTCAGTCGAATGGGGGCTAGACGTAAAACAGGTGGGTAACCGTATATCTGCAATCCAGAGAGCCTTGGGAGCAGTCTGGGAAGAGAGCCCAGAGTATTTTGACGACATCGATCGAGATGATTTCATCAACCGCCTGGACAGCTTTTCCCCTGCTATCGGCTGGCAGGAGCCCATCGACAAGGCGACGGAAGAGCACCATCAAGCGTGGGAGACCGTCGCAAAGAGCAGCAAGATGAGAGATCTTGCCGACTGGGGCTGGGTGCTATTTGAGCAAATATTCCCGCCGGGACACAAGCTGCGCCGGAAGATTGACGCGCTCGACCCCGGGGACTTCCTGCATATCAACTGGTACTCCAAGCACCAAGCCGTGCGAGTTCCATGGTCGTTGCTGCACAGACACGAACCGCCCAGCGAAGGTTCACCTGTAGACCCGCTTGACTTTCTCGGGCTGCGGCTGCGGATAGCTCACAAGTGGCACGACCCGCCAGGAGAAACATCAAAAGCTCTGGAGTCAATCCCGAACGAGTCCGAGTCGCCCCGGGCTACTCGTGCACACATATTTTATTGGGGATCGGGCGGCACGGCAGCGACCGCACAAGAACATCTGCAGGATCTGGAACAGTGGTGCACGTTGCCTCTCCCAACAGGGGGCGAGAACCCGAAAGAACAGGTTTGTCGATTTCTTAAGACTCCTGGGCCGCGGCCCGTTGCACTGATTTACGTATATTGTAAGTGCTCGACAGGGTCCGCCTCCGGACCAAATCTGCTTTTCGGGAACACCCCAGAACCTGCGAATGAGCTCAGCCTCGCCGACCTCGGCACCGGTTGTATCGAAGATCATCCACTGGTGTTCATCAATGCATGTGACACGGCATCTTCTCATCCATTCTTCGACAAGAATGAGATCCAAGAGAGGTTTTTTAGGCGAGATTGTCGCGCGTATGTCGGCAGCGAGTGCAAGGTACCCATCAAATTCGCGGCGCGCTTCGCGGTAACATTCTTCCACTTCCTTTACTTGCGACCAGGCGACACGCCGACTCCAGCCGGCGAGGCGCTGACACGAGCGAGGAAGTTCTTCTGGGACGAATACAGGAATATTGGAGGCCTATTCTACAGCTACGTCAACGACTACGACCTCTTCATGGCCCCCGACGAAGACGTAGCTGCACTCCGGCGATCCGCGATCGTATAGCGTCCGAGCTTCCTCATTTGCGCGCTTAGGAGGTCTCCATGCTAGAAGACAACGTCGATGACGTCATGGTGAGATTCGCCATCAGCGATACGCGACATCGCCTTCAGATGGCGCAGGACCCGGCGACATCGAATGCTGTGCGAGCTTTGCTCGGCAACAAGGCATTCATCGAGTTGGAGCAACTCTCGCGAAGCATTCCTGGCTACCATTTGGCCGCCGAGGCGCCAACTGATCTGATATTTGTGCCCGGAGTGATGGGCAGTACGTTGGCGAGTCTCGGGTTGGCCGGAATCTGGTGGTTCGACTTTCGAAATCTCCGGCACATCAATGATCTGCGGCTTTCGGTTGACGGGGTGGAAGACGAAAATCCGGCGCATCGAGTGGCCCCCGTTGCGGTCGATGTAGTCTACGAAGCATTTTTCGCCGCTGTAATAAAGCATGAAAGCTTCGGTGCTCTCGGATTTCCCTACGACTGGCGAAAGCCGCTCGTTTCGAGCGCGGAGCGCCTTCGGGAAGACATCCTGAAGGTTAATTCATTGAATGGTCACAGGCCCGTACATCTTGTTGCTCATAGCATGGGTGGTCTTGTCGTCCGGACCGCACTGATGCGCTTCCCGGAGCTGTGGCGCTGTATAGGAAAGGTAGTATTCCTTGGCACTCCACACTACGGATCACCCGCTATTGGAGGATATCTCAAGAATCATCTTTGGGGCTTCGAACGAATGGTTTTGCTTGGAAAGCTTCTGAGTCGCGAGACGTTCAGGTCGATGTGGGGCGTTCTCAGTCTCTTGCCGGCACCAGTTGGCGTGTATCCCGGAACGCGTAATGGAGAAACTCGGCCGGGCGTCGCACAGGTCGGCGGCTACGCCCATCCATGCGGAAATTTCGATTTTTACCGCGCTTCGGCTTGGAATCTCGGACTCTCTAGCGAGCAGGAAGATCAACTGCAGCGTTTGCTCAGTGCCGCGGACGCGCATCACCGTGAATTGTATTCATGGCACATGAATTTGGATCAAAGCTACCGCAACCGGATGGCCGTCATCGCCGGCGTTGGATTCAATACGTTGTTCCGCCTTGCGTACAACCGGCGCCTCGGCATTCTATGGGAACATATGGATCGTGTGACCCTCCGAAATTCCACAGACCGACACCGCGAGGGCGATGGTCGTGTACCACTGCCGTCTGCGGAACTAGATTGGGTTCAGACTCGATATGTGCACGCCGAGCATGGCAGCCTCCCTACGATCCCCCTAATCTATGATGACGTCCTGCGGTTTCTTTCAGATCAAGCCATGCAGTTGCCCACCACTCCGCAATCAGCTCTCCAGACGCACCTCGCTGGTGACGTCTTGGCCAGCACTACGCCAGCGCTGATCGGCACGCGGGTTCGCCATGGTGAAGATCCGCATGACCCGGGCTATCTCGATTTTCACTCCCCGCCTGAAGCGGAGGTCCAAGTGCTGGAACGAGAACTGAGGCTTGGCGAGCTTCCAGAGTTTGCTCGCCTGAAAATTCTGTAAGCCCATAGAGCACCGCACGCCTCGGGGCATGGCGGAATTGGTCGAACGTGCGGTAGCGGCTTGTTAGGCTGGCCACCCGCCGTGATTCGATTGGTGTACCGGCCTGGCGTCCAGCAGGACCTGGGCAGCGGCGGCGACTCCTTGCAGAGGCAGCCAGACGAGGTTCGCGTAGGGCCCCCGTTGCTGAGCTGATGTCCCGGCTGGTTGCCAGCAGTAATCGCACCCATGCGGCCGGATTCGGCCGCGGTAGTTGGCGATTCCAGGAATCGCGTCACTTAAGGCAGGATCGCCTTCAACTGCTTGATCCGTACGGTGCCGCACGGGGGTCCGGTAGGCGGCGGACATTACCGGCCGCCGCAGCCTGCTCGCGCAGACGCGTGATCTCGTCGTGCTGGGCGGCCAGTCGGGAGATCGCCAGCGTCTTGAACGCGGTCAGCTCAGCCAGTTCCGCATCGCGGCTGGCGACCCGTTCTGTCAGCTTGGCGACCTGAGTCTTGAGCCGTTCGATCTGGGCGACCCGCGGGTCGACGACCTTTCCGGCCTCCTGGAGAGCGCGGAGCCGTCGCTCGAACTCCTCGCCAAGGTGCTGGTAGGGGCCGGGCCGGGCGGATCCGTTGCGGGCCTTCTTCGGATAGAACGCGGTCCGGCTCACCCCGGCCTCGGCGGCCAGGGTCTTGAGATCGCACTTGCCGCCGGGCGGCAATTCGCCCGTCAGCAGCCGGTCCATCGCTGCCCGGATCGCTGCCTCGTTGCGGCTCTTGGCGTCTTCGCTGATGCGGGGCATCTTCAGTCCTGTCCGTATCCGGTGCCAGCGGTGATGATCTCTTCCACGACCTGCTGGGCCCGCTCCACTTCCGGCCGCAGCCGGGCCTTCTCTGCCTTCGGGAAGCGCGGGTTGTCCAGGAAGACCTTGCTGTTGGCCGCCTTGCTCTGCCACACCGGCAGATGGCAGGGGTGATGGGTCGCCTGCGGGCAGCGGGCCGAGTCGCACATCCCTGCCAGCGGTTTCGTCGCATTCGGGGTTCCGGCGAGCTTGAGACACAGCGCTTTCGACGGGTCCCGGAACCAGCAGTAGTTCGCGGTCTGCAGATGCAGGCTCTTGGACTGCTGCCGCAGCAGCATCTCGAGGCGACGCTCGTTGTCTAGCACCGCCGCCGTGCCGGGATCATGCTCGGTCAGGGCGTCGTCGATGTGCTCGAAAGCCTTGATCAGATCGCGGGCTCCGGGCCCGGCCGGGAGCTTGCCTGCCCGGTAGTCGGCAAACGCTTGCGACGTCAGCTCCAGATGATGCTGTTCCTGGGCCTGCTCGACGTCCGCCAGCAGCGTTCCCTGCGAGCCGCCCGGGCGGTGTGCGTAGCCCTCGGTGGTGACCACGGACACGTGCTTGAGGTGGATCTTCGCGGCGAGGAGCCCGCCAGGCCGATACGCGAGGGCGAGGGCGAGGGTGCGGCGGAGCATGCGGCCGTTGACCGGGCCGGCGGGAATCGGTGCGAGTCCGAGCCGCTGGCCGTCGGGGCCGTTGACCCATTTCCGCAGTCGCGCGTGAAGGAAGTCCGTGGGCGATCTCGGGAAGACCCAGCTGTCGCCCTCGGCCCGGTTGATGCGGGCAGCCAGCTGCACGGCCCGGTACGCGGGCTCGAGGACCACCCATTCCTCACGTACGCCGCCCAGTTCACGGCCCTTGATCAGTTTGGCGGCGAGTTTGAAGCGCTGCGTGTCGCCGGAAACGGTGACCGGGGCCTGAGGGGAGGCCACCGTCAGCTCGTCCAGCTCACCTGCCCGCATCCCGCTGATCGAGGCGACCAATACCCGGCAGGCCGCCAGGACCACGAACGCCAGGTCGCGCAACCGGTGCCCGGTCAGCGGCAGCGTCCACGGCACTATCGCCGGCTCGTCATCGTGACGGGCGACCAGGGCCGCATCCCGGCCGAACATGCCCGCGACACCGACTTTCGCCACCGCGTCCTCGAACATCGGCCTCACCTCATCCAGCATCCGGTCAGGCAGACTCGAGTAGTTCGACCGTTCGTTGACCAGCTGGTTCAGGTGGACCCGAAGCAGCGGATCGGACGCGTCCCACCCCTTACCTATCCGCTTGGTCACGTGCCGCTCGTCCAGCTCCGGCAGCGGCTTCCCCTGCCGTACATACGTTGCCAGGACCTGGGAGAGCGTGCGCCGCAAGGGAGCGGAGAGGTGCCGTGGTGTTGATGAGTTTGTCTCCTCCCGCCTCTTCAGCATGAGCTCGAACTCGTCGGCGACCAGTGGCCCCAGCGTTTCCACCACATAGAGGGCGGCGGCCACGGTGGGCTGGAACACTTCCTCGGCCACCGGGGGAACCGAGTTCTCGCCCTGGTTCTTCCAGCCCGCCACATCCGTGATCGAGTTTCCCTTCCACGGGACGAAGCCCGGCCGGTAGGCGGCGGCCGTGAACAGTTCCCGGTAGAAGGCCAGGTTCCGGACCGGCTGCAGGATCGTCAGCATCGTCCCGGCAGTGATGGGCCCCGACCCGCGCGTATTGCGCTTCCGCTGCAAACGCACATCCCGGTAGACGTCGCAGTGTTCCTGCATCACCTCACCCAGATCAGCAATCCCTTGGGTGGTCAGGAAGTTCAGCCAGCGGACCAGCTGTACGGCGATGTTGAAGCACGACGGGGGCTTGAACTTGGAACGGATCGCATCCGGCTGGGCGAGAACCCGTTCGTGGCCGGGGACGGCCAAGGCGAACATGTACTCCTTCGCGGTCAGCCGGAACGCGGGGTCGGTGATCGGCCTGAAGTCCAGGCGTCTGGCGTTGGTCCGCACACTCTTGGGCATGTCCTTGAGGCCCGACAGGTCCCAGAAGTCCTCATCGAAGCTGGGCCGCGGCCCGCCGGGCAAGACCTCCCAGCCCGCCGCCTGGCACACGTCCAAACCGGCGAAGGGCGAGGCCGCCGCCCAGTGGGCCGGGATCGGCCCACTGGGCATCGTCACGACAAGATGCTGGGCGGTCATGCGGTGCTCTCCTCGGGACGCAGGGGGAGTTCGGCATCGTCGTCGGCGACCTCCATGGACGCCGACGCAAGCACCGCCGGATCGAAACGGGGCAGGATGTCGTGATCGAGGCGGTCGGCGTACGGGCCGAAGACCGCCAGGAACTGGTCCACGGTCATCCGCCTCGACTGCCGGGCGAAGTACGCCTTCAGCCGCAGCAGATTCGCCGCATGCCGCGGCAGGAACACCGACAGCGGGCACAGCAGACACACCCACGGCCGGGCCGGGCACGGCTTGCCCTTCGGCCCGTGCAGCCCCGCCAGCTGGTTCGAGCACGCCGCGGTGAACACGTCCATCTCCCCGCCCAGCAACTCCGCCACAGCCCCCTCATCAAGGCCTAGACGGGCCAGCTCCTCGGGCCGGGAGGCGGCGAACGCGGCGGCTTCGGCCTCGTCCAGCACGATCGCGGGCCGTGCCCGCCGCAGGATGTCCCCCTGGGCGTCCTCGATGATCGTCTCCACCGCCTCAGCCTGGGCCGGCGTGGTCGTCGAGACATAGTGGCTGCCCTCGACACCCGTCGTGTGGTTCGGATCGATCTTCGTGCGGCCACTCCAGCCCTTGCGGGCCAGCATGTTGTGGTACGTCGTCCGTATCCGTCCGGCATGCACCTTCAGTGGCTCTCCCGCATCTGTCATCAGCCCCAGGTTTCGCGACAGGTGATCGCGGGCCTTTTTCCCGCTGGCCGGGGACGTGATCGGGGATTGGACGCCGAGCCGGATGCGCGGCTGGTCGGGCGAGTGCTCGTTACTCAGGAAGATCCACACGTGATCAGCACGGTCGGCCGGTGCGAAACGGCGAAGAGGTTCCGACAGCTCCAGCCACCGCTCCAGCAGCCGAATCGCTCGCGCTGGCAGGTTCACCGACTCCGGCCCCCGGCGCTTCTTGACATAGTCCATCAACAGCGTGCGGTCCCCGGCCCAGGTGAAATCCTCCAGCCCCAGGTCACGAATACCGTCCGAGACCACCCCGCTGTAGACACCGAGCAGGACACGCAACCCGTACACCGCGGCAACATCAGGGAACAGCGCGGCCCGCACAGCGATGAACTCGGCCCCGACTCCGTCGCGGAACGCGTCGACCTTCACACCGAGCTCTGCCGCGGCTGCCGCGACCTTCAACGGTCCCCGGTGAAGCAGCAGCCAGGCGAAGTTCTGCCGGTTCACCCCACGATCGGTGTCGTCGGGGCCGAGCTCGGCCAGCGCCAGGGCCTCACGGTGGGCGGTGAGCAACTGCCCCATGCGGCTTCGCAGAGCCGCCTCGATCCTCTGCCACTCGCCCTCGGTGTACGGCTCGAGCGGCTTCCCGCCGTCCGGCTTCTTGATCGGCCTCCCGTCCAGATACTCCTGGAGGCCGGGGTCGACCCGCTGGCCACAGCCCTGCAAGAGGGCGCGCGTGCGCTGGACCCGGATGCCGGTGGAGGACATCCAGTACTGCAGCATCACCGGCTTGGTCAGCTCCTCCACCCCGCCGCTGAAACCGGCCTCGTGCAGCTCGTTCACCATGCGCCTGATCGCGGACGCGTACTGCACCGCCCCGATCCGCCGCTTGACCGTCCCCAGCGGATGGATCAACTGCACCATTCCCAGGGCAAGGTCCTTCGCCAACTGGGGATTTTGCGTCGTGTCCAAACGCGCTGTCCACGTAGTGCGGTCCGGGAAGGTGCACTCCACCCGCAGCGGCTCCAGCTCAACCCGCGTCACCATGAACCGTCGCCGTCCTCATCGTCGTCGAACTCGGCTGCCGCCTCGGCGGTGTCGGCGCCGCTGTGCCGGCCTGCATCGCGGTAGACATCGCGGTAGATCCGGTGCACATCCAGCCGTGCGAGGTACATTTCCGTGGTGGTTACACTCGTATGGCCCAACAGGTCACGCAGCACCAGCAGCGGGTCCTGCTTCGTCAGGTACAGGGCCAAAGCCGCGTCCTCGTCCGCATCGGACACCAGCGCCGCAGCCCGCGCGTAATGGCCCTTGACCAGCTTCTCCAGCGTTGCCATGGCAAAGGTGTGCCGCAGAACGTGGGGCGTCACGGTCGGGAATCGGGGCTCGAAGTCCCGCCGAATACGGGCTGACGTGCGCCGGAACGTCGTAGCCCAGTCGACGAACGGAGTCCCGTCCGACTGCACCGCGATGATGGCCGGAGTGCCCTCCGACGTCACCATCCGCAGCCGTTCGTTCAGCGTGAGCTTCCGCCACGACACCCGCCGGCCGCCGACCGTGCCGCCCTCCCAGTCCGGCACCGTGACCGGCAGAGGGCCGCCAAGCTTTGCGTCCGGCGTGTACTCGCGGCCCATCAGCACAGCGGCCCGGTCCAGGTCCATGTACTGCCTGATCTCCATCAGCGCCGCGTAGTCCGTCCACGTCTCCCGCGCCTTCTTGCCCTTCGTGATCTGCGCGGCCAGCGGAAACCGGACCGGGACAGCGCTCCGCCGAGCCGGAAGCGTCGGCAGCTCGTACGACAGCAGGTGAGTGAACTCCTGCGAACGTAGTCCGCTCGAGATCACGAACGACGCCATCGCCGCATTACGGCCCAGATGACGGCCACGGAAGCCGTCCGGCTCACCATCGGGACGCAAGCCCGCCAGCGCCCGTACGAACATCTGGCTGAAGTCCGCCTCGAGGTACTTCACCCTCGCGTGCGGCTTCGCCTGCCGGAGCGTCGCGGTGTTGCGGCGAGTCTTCTGCATCCCGGCATCGGTGTAACGCCGCACGATCGCGTACGTGAAGGGCTGAACGGTGCAATGCCCCTGGTCAACAGCCCACTCGTAGAACCGCGCCACCGTGTTGATGTTCAGGTTCCACGTGCCCTCGTCCCACCTGGCCTTCAGGGGACCGGCGAACCGGTACTCCGAGAACGAACTCAATGCCGCCCGAACCTCGTCCCTTTCTCCGAACGGATCAACACCCCGCTCGTCCAGGAACTCCAGCCAGTTCCGTACGGCCTGGGCGTACGTCTTCCACGTCTTCTTGGCCGGGGCACCGCTGATCGGCAGCTCTCGGAACCAGGAGTTCGCCACCGCAGCAGGCCGAAGCTTGCCGGCTTCCTCTAGGACCAGGTCCTCGTCGATGAGCACGGGCATGCCTTCGGGGATCAACGGCCGTCGGCCCAGGCTCCAGGTGTCCCACTCGTTGGGACTGTAGAAGATCAAGTGCATCCCTGGACCGTATGTATGAGACACGATCGACTGCAAGGGACTTCAAAGAAGCGAGTCGCCCCAGCCTGGGTCTTTGAGACACGGCAACTAAGCAACGATTACGTCCGAGTACGCGATGGGGACGATCGCGGCCTGCGGCTTCGCGGCGGTGCTCTACAAGGTGGTCACGAGCGACATGGTCTCGTCGGCTCTGGAAGCGGTCGTGGGGAGGGCGCTCAATGTGCCGTTCTGAGGCCGTGGGACGGGCGGACCAGGGCTATGTCACGGCGGAGGCGGCCGTGGTGGTGCCGGCGCTGGTGCTCTTCGCGATGACGCTGGTCTGGGCGCTGATGGCGACCGCCGCGCAGATCCAGTGCGTCGACGCGGCGAGAGCGGGCGCCAGGGCCGCCGCGCGGCAGGAACCGGAGGGCACGTCGGTCGCGGCGGCCCGGCAGGCGGCACCGCGCGGGGCGCGCGTCACGATCGGCCGGGAGGGAGATCTGGTCCGCGTGACGGTGGAGGCCCCCACCCCCGGCATCGGCTCTCTGGCACTGACGATACGGGCGGAGGCGGTCGCGCTGGCCGAGGAGAGCGTGGGGGTGGCGGCGTGAACGGGAGGTGGGGCCGGCGGGATTTCCGGGACGACCCCGATGTCCAGGACGGCCGGGGTGGCGCTGGTCGTCGGTGCGGGCGGGGAGTGCGGGGTGGGAGGAGTGACCAGGGGGCGGCGACGGTGTTGGCTGTTGCGGTCGTGGCTGTGCTCGGGATCGTGTTTGCGGGGGCGCTGGCGATGGGCCAGGCGGTTGTGGCGCGGCATCGGGCCGGGGGCGCCGCGGATCTGGCGGCGCTCGCGGCGGCTGGGCAGTGGATGCGAGGGGAGGCCGCCGCCTGTGGTCGGGCGGCCGAGGTGGCTGCGGCTCAGGAGGTGCGCCTGGTGAGGTGTTCCGTGTCCGGCGAGATCTCCGACGTCACGGCGGAGGCCGGTACAGGGCCCTACAGCGTGGCTGTGAGGGCCCGGGCAGGGCCGACGGGACATCCCGGCGCGGGATTCACTCGGAGGGCCTCTCAGGGACTTCAGGGGACTTCGGCGCATCCGGCGCATCTGGGGTAGCCGGGGTAGCCGGGTGGTCAGGGGCCTCAGGGTTGGTCGGGGCTCCCTTGAGGAGGACGGTCAGGAGGCGGACGGCGGCTCGTTTGTTGAGGGGGTCGTTGCCGTTGCCGCACTTGGGGGACTGGACGCAGGAGGGGCAGCCGGCCTCGCACTCGCAGGAGGCGATGGCCTCACGGGTGGCGGTCAGCCACTGACGGGCCGTGTGGAAGGCCCGCTCGGCAAAGCCCGCGCCGCCCGGATGGCCGTCGTACACGAACACCGTCGGCAGCAGGGTGTCCGGGTGGAGCGGGATCGAGACCCCGCCGATGTCCCAGCGGTCGCAGGTGGCGAAGAGCGGGAGCATCCCGATGGACGCGTGCTCGGCGGCGTGCAGGGCGCCGCCCAGCTGCTCCGGGTTGACACGGGCGGCGTCGAGCTGGTCCTCGGTGACCGTCCACCACACGGCGCGGGTCCGCAGCGTACGGGGAGGGAGGTCGAGTTTGGTCTCGCCGAGCACTTCGCCGGTGATGAGTTTGCGACGGAGGAAGGAGACGACCTGGTTGGTGACTTCGACGGAGCCGAAGCAGAGGCGGCCTTCGCCCCAGGGGATCTCGGTGTCCGTCTCCAGGACGGAGATGGCGGTGATGTCCCGGGCGGTGGTGGAGTACGGCGGGTTCGCCTCCTCGACCAGGGCGACAGCGCCGTGCGGGTCGTCCAGGTCCAGGTGCCGCACCAGGTACGTACGGCCCTGGTGGAGGTGGACCGCGCCGTCGTGGACGGACGCGTGGGCGGCCGACGCGTCGACGGTGCCGAGCAGCCGGCCGGTGTCCGCCTCGACGATCTGGACGGGGCGACCGCCCTCGCCCCGGATGTCGGTGAGGTCGGCGGCCCGCTCGCGGCGGGTCCAGTACCAGGACCTGCCCCGGCGGCGGAGCAGGTTGGCGGCCTCCAGCTGCGGCATCAGGTCGGCGGCGGCCGGGCCGAAGAGCTCCATGTCGGTGTCGGTGAGCGGGGCCTCGGCGGCGGCGGCGCACAGGTGCGGGGCCAGGACGTACGGATTGGCCGGGTCGAGGACGGTCGATTCCACCGGCCGGCGGAACAGGGCGTCGGGATGGTGGACGAGGTACGTGTCCAGCGGGTCGTCGCGGGCCACGAGGACCGCCAGGGCGCCCTCACCCGACCGGCCGGCCCGGCCCGCCTGCTGCCAGAGGGAGGCGCGGGTGCCCGGGTATCCGGCGATGACGACGGCGTCCAGGCCCGACACGTCGACGCCGAGTTCCAGTGCGGTGGTCGCGGCGAGGCCAAGGAGCCGGCCGGAGTGCAGGGCGCGTTCCAGGGCGCGGCGTTCCTCGGGGAGGTAGCCGCCGCGGTAGGCGGCGACACGCTGGGGAAGCGAGCGGTCTACGGCGGCCAGGCGTTCCTGGGCGATGAGGGCGATCAGCTCGGCGCCACGCCGGGAGCGTACGAAGGCGACCGAGCGCACTCCCTGCACGGTCAGGTCGGTGAGGAGGTCGGCGGTCTCGGCGGTGGCGGTGCGGCGTACGGGTGCGCCCTTCTCGCCGTGCAGTTCGGTCAGCGGCGGCTCCCAGAGGGCGAACACCAGTTCACCGCGCGGGGAGGCGTCGTCCGCCACCTCGTGGACGGGAACGCCGGTCAGGCGGCCCGCGGAGACGGCGGGTTCCGCGGAGGTGGCGGAGGCGAGCAGGAAGACCGGGTTCGCGCCGTAGCGGGCGCACAGGCGGCGAAGACGGCGGATCACCTGGGCGACGTGCGAGCCGAAGACACCGCGGTAGGTGTGGCACTCGTCGATGACGACGAAGCGCAGGGCGCGCAGGAAGGAGGCCCAGCGGGGGTGGGAGGGAAGTATCCCCAGGTGCAGCATGTCCGGATTGGTGAGGACGTAATTGGCGTACTGACGTACCCATTCGCGTTCTTCGACCGGCGTGTCGCCGTCGTAGACCGCCGGCCTGACGGCGTTGCCCAGCGGCGCGGCGAGGGCCTTCACCGCCCGGCGCTGGTCGGCCGCGAGGGCCTTGGTGGGGGAGAGGTACAGGGCCGTCGCGCCACGCCCGTTCGGTGCCTCGGAGCCGTCGAGAAGCGTGGTGAGGACGGGGGCCAGATAGGCGAGCGACTTCCCGGACGCGGTGCCGGTGGCGATGACGACGGACTCGCCGTCCAGGGCGTGCTCCGCGGCCTGCGCCTGGTGGGTCCACGGGTGCTCGATCCCGGCTGCCTGAATCGCCGCGATCACTTCGGCACGGATGCGGTCGGGCCACACCGCATGAGAACCCGCACGTGGGGGCAAGTGCTCCGTATGAGTGATGCGCGAGGACCGGCTCCCGCCCGCGGTGAGCCGGTCGAGGACCGTACTGGGAGAAGGGCGCGCGCCCGCGTTCTCCGTAGGTCTGCTGGGACGGTGATTCTTGGCCATCGGCACCGAGTGTGTCACTGGCGTGACGGACAATGGTTCCAAGGCATCGTGCATGCCTGCAGGTAAGTGATTGAATGCCATCGCGGCTGGCGTTCCGTCCTCTGGCTCCGCCGGGGAGACCTCAGGGGGGCGGCCGCTCGATAGCAAGGTGCTGGAGGATCCGTGGACCTGTCCCTGTCGACTCGCAACGTGTCTGGACCTGGTGGCGACCGCACGGTCGTCGAGGTCGGTGGCGAGATTGATGTGTATACCGCGCCCAAGCTGCGCGAGCAGTTGGTCGAGTTGGTGAACGACGGCAGCTACCACCTGGTTGTCGACATGGAAGGCGTGGACTTCCTCGACTCCACCGGGCTCGGCGTGCTGGTGGGCGGACTCAAGCGTGTCCGGGCCCATGAGGGCTCGCTGCGACTGGTCTGCAACCAGGAGCGCATTTTGAAGATCTTCCGAATCACCGGACTGACCAAGGTGTTCCCCATTCACACCTCGGTCGACGAAGCCGTCAACGCCACCGACTGACGGCTTCCGGGAGAGACCGGAAGAAGGAACAGGGGCACCGGGCCGCAGGCCTGGGGCCCCTGAGAAGCACGCCCGTACGTCCGAGGGGGACCGCAGATGGCCACCGTTGAACTCCGCTTCAGCGCCCAGCCCGAGCACGTCAGGACGGCCCGCCTGGTGGCGGCCGCCGTGGCGCGCCGGGCCGGGGTGGACGAGGCGGTGCTGGACGAAGTCCGACTCGCGGTCGGCGAAGCGTGCAGCCGTGCGGTGGGACTGCACCGCAGCAATGGCATCTCGGCTCCGGTCCGGGTCGCACTGACCGAGGAGGAGAAGTCGTTCTCCATCGAGGTCGGGGACGAGGTGCCTGGTTCGGGAGGCGGTGCTGCCGGATCGGTTCCCGGGGTGCGCAGCACCACGGGGCCCGGGGTGGACTCCGGGAATGCCGGAGCCGACTCCGACGCTGATTCGGACGGTGAGGACGAGATGGGGCTGGCGGTCATCAGTGGACTCGTCGACGATGTCGAAGTCGTCACCGGCGCGTCCGGTGGCACCATCCGCATGAGCTGGCCGACGGCGTCGGCGACCGTCGTCCCCTGATGTTCTGCCGGTCCCAGCGGACCGGATCTTTACGTGAGGCCCTGCTGAGCAGGGCCTTTCGTATTTCCCTAGATCTTTTCCGGAGATCGTTCCTGAATCGCCAATGCGTTTGCCCCATTACCGATTTTGAGGGGATTGCGGGAACGCGATCATTTGCTGAGTGGCAAGCGAAGGTCAATTCGGTTTGCGGCGCTCTGTTTTGATCAGGTTCCGCTCCCTACAATCCGTCCACATCTTGAGCTCTGAGCGTCAAGGAGGACGAATGGCGGGGCTCTTCACATCGGATCAGCTGGACCACCCCTCTACTCTCGCGGCAGCGGTACTCACCGACGAGAACCGGATCATCGTGATCGTCATCGCCGTAGTGGCACTGGCGGCCCTGGTCGTCGCCCAGCTGCTGGTACGTCAGGTACTGGCAGCCGGCGAAGGCACCGACAAGATGAAAGAGATCGCGGCAGCCGTGCAGGAAGGCGCGAACGCCTATCTCGCCCGGCAGTTGCGCACACTCGGCGTTTTCGCCGTCGTCGTGTTCTTCCTGCTCCTGCTGCTTCCGGCCGACAACTGGTCGCAGCGCGCCGGACGTTCCGTGTTTTTCCTGGTCGGCGCCCTTTTCTCGGCGGCGACCGGTTACATCGGGATGCGGCTGGCCGTACGCAGCAATGTGCGCGTGGCAGCCGCCGCGCGTGAAGCCACCCCGGCCGAGGGTGAGCCGGAAAAGGACCTGACGGCCGTCGCGCACAAAGCGATGAAGATCGCTTTCCGTACCGGCGGCGTGGTCGGCATGTTCACCGTGGGTCTCGGCCTGCTCGGTGCCTCCTGCGTCGTCCTCGTCTACGCGGCCGACGCGCCCAAGGTGCTGGAGGGCTTCGGGCTCGGCGCCGCGCTCATCGCGATGTTCATGCGAGTCGGCGGCGGCATCTTCACCAAGGCCGCCGACGTGGGCGCCGACCTGGTCGGCAAGGTCGAACAGGGCATCCCGGAAGACGATCCGCGCAACGCCGCGACCATCGCCGACAACGTGGGCGACAACGTCGGAGACTGCGCGGGCATGGCGGCCGACCTCTTCGAGTCGTACGCCGTGACGCTCGTCGCGGCGCTCATCCTCGGCAAGGCCGCCTTCGGCGACGCCGGACTGGCCTTTCCGCTGATCGTTCCGGCGATCGGCGTGGTCACCGCGATGATCGGCATCTTCGCGGTCGCCCCGCGGCGCGCCGACCGCAGCGGAATGACGGCCATCAACCGCGGCTTCTTCATCTCCGCGGCGATCTCCCTCGTCCTGGTGGCGGTGGCGGTCTTCGTCTACCTGCCGTCCTCGTACGCCGACCTGGACGGCGTGACCGACGCCGTGGTCAAGGGGCATGACGGTGACCCGCGGGTGCTGGCGCTCATCGCCGTCGCCATTGGCATCGTCCTGGCCGCCCTGATCCAGCAGCTGACGGGGTACTTCACCGAGACGAACCGGCGCCCCGTCAGGGACATCGGCAAATCCTCGCTGACGGGCCCCGCCACCGTCGTCCTGGCCGGCATCGCCATCGGCCTGGAGTCCGCCGTCTACACCGCGCTGCTCATCGGCCTCGGCGTGTACGGCGCCTTCCTGCTCGGCGGTACGTCGGTCATGCTCGCCCTCTTCGCGGTCGCCCTGGCGGGCACCGGCCTGCTCACCACCGTCGGCGTCATCGTCGCGATGGACACCTTCGGCCCCGTCTCCGACAACGCCCAGGGCATCGCCGAAATGTCGGGCGACGTCACGGGCGCGGGCGCGCAGGTCCTCACCGACCTGGACGCCGTCGGCAACACCACCAAGGCCATCACCAAGGGCATCGCCATCGCCACCGCGGTTCTCGCGGCGGCGGCGCTCTTCGGCTCGTACAAGGACGCCATCGCGACGGCGCGCGACGACGTCGGGGCGAAGGTGAGCGAGCTGGGCCTCCAGATGGACATCTCGCAGCCCAACAACCTCGTCGGCCTGATGCTCGGCGCCGCGGTCGTCTTCCTCTTCTCGGGGCTTGCGATCAACGCGGTGTCCAGGTCGGCGGGCGCGGTGGTCTTCGAGGTGCGGCGGCAGTTCCGCGAGCATCCGGGGATCATGGACTACACGGAGAAACCGGAGTACGGCCGCGTGGTCGACATCTGCACCAAGGACGCGCTGCGGGAGCTGTCCACTCCCGGTCTGCTCGCCGTCCTGACGCCGATCGCGGTCGGCTTCTCGCTCGGCGTCGGCGCGCTCGGCGCGTTCCTCGCGGGCGCCATCGGCACCGGCACGCTGATGGCCGTCTTCCTCGCCAACTCCGGCGGCGCGTGGGACAACGCCAAGAAACTCGTCGAGGACGGCCATCACGGCGGCAAGGGCAGCGAGGCCCATGCCGCGACCGTCATCGGTGACACGGTCGGCGACCCGTTCAAGGACACCGCCGGTCCGGCGATCAACCCGCTGCTGAAGGTGATGAACCTGGTCGCGCTGCTCATCGCCCCCGCGGTGGTGCAGTTCAGTTACGGCGCCGACGCCAACGCCGGGGCGCGCGCGGTGGTGGCGACGCTCGCCATCGTCGTCATCGTCGGCGCGGTGTACGTCTCCAAGCGGCGCGGAATCGCCGTGGGTGACGAAGACAACTCCGGAGGTGTCTCCGGACGGGTGCCCAAGCCGGCGGATCCGGCGGTGGCGTCCAAGGTCGTCTCGTAACACTCGTAGGACTCGTCATACCTGCTCAGAAGGCGGGCGGACGGCGCGTGCTGATGCGGCGTCCGCCCGCCGGCCCTGTTCCGGCGGGCGTTTTCGTGAGGCGTCTCTCCCTTGGTGCAAATGGCTTCAATAGCCCATGGACCGGACGTACGGCATGCGGATGTCGCCCACTTGGCGTGTATGTTCCGGGGCCGAGAGCCTTGGAAGGGACCAATCCGGTGAACAAGAAGTTTGCGGCCGCGCTGTCCGGCGGTGCGGTACTGGTAATGGCGCTGTCCGGCTGCGGCGGTGACGACAGCGACGACAAGGTCAACGACTGGGCGAAGACGGTCTGCGACCAGGTGCAGCCCCAGTTGAAGAAGATCTCGGACGCCAACACCTCCATCCAGAGGCAGACCGCCGACAACAGCAAGCCCGCCGACGTCCAGAGGACGGACTCCCGGGCCTTCCAGCAGATCTCCGACGCCTACAAGGCGATGGGCACGGCCGTGGACAAGGCAGGCGCCCCGCCGGTCGACGACGGCGAGACCACCCAGAGGGAAGCGGTCAAGGAGCTCAACGACTCCTCGGCGGCGTACGCCGGCCTGAAGAGGCAGGTGGACGGGCTCGACACCAAGGACCAGGCGAAGTTCGCGGACGGCCTCAAGGGCGTCGCGGACGAGCTGAGCGAGATCAGCAGGAGCGGCGACCAGGCGCTCCAGAAGCTCCAGTCCGGCGAGGTCGGCAAGGCGATGGCCAAGCAGCCCGGTTGCCAGAAGCCGGGCGCGAGCAACACCGCCTCGCCCGACGCGAAGGCGTAATCAGGACGCGCACGGCCCTGACGCGCCCCAGTTGTGGCTCGTACGGCCCCGCCGCGCGGCCCGGCATCCCGAACAGATGCTGTTGGTTAATTCGGGCCTGTGCGTGACGTCGGCCTTCAAGACCCGGTTGTGGTCTTGAAGGCCGACGTTGTCGTGTGGGGTGGGTGCGGATGTCGATGCAGCCGAAGGGGTCCGGGGAGATCCCGGCGGAGACGGTGCGGGTGGCGCGGGCCGCGTTCCCGAAAGGGAGCCTGGCGATCCGGGTGCGGGACGAACTGGGGTCGTTGTTCAGCGACGAGCAGTTCGCCGGTCTGTTTCCGGTGCGGGGGAAACCGGCTTGGTCACCGGGGCGACTGGCGATGGTGCTGGTGTTGCAGTTCGTGGAGGGGCTGACCGACAGGCAGGCCGCGGAGGCGGTGCGGGCTCGTATCGACTGGAAGTACGCGCTCGGGCTGGAGTTGGCCGATGCCGGTTTCGACTACTCGGTG
>NZ_JAGGPC010000102.1:0-6767 GCF_018614005.1 Streptomyces sp. ISL-99 | reverse complement strand
TTCGCCGCCGGACCCCCGCCACGCGTGCTGCGGACCCAGCGCCCACGACGGAGGGAGCACGGGCGCACCAGTGAGCGCGGACCAGCCCCGCAGCACGCGCGCCGGTGTCCCCGCCACCACCCAGCAACGCAGCGGCCCGCCGTCCATACGCAGCTCACTCGTGCCCGGCCGGTCGTGGCCCGACCCGGCCCCCTCCTCGCCCTCCCGCAGCGTCACCCGCCCTTCCCAGGTCGTGTCGTGGAAGACGAGATGTGCGCCGGCGTCGGAAACGACCAACTGCACCGGCATGGCGGTGGAAAGCGGCTCACCACCCGGATCGGGCCGCCCGCCGGGACCGGAGTTCCACAGGGCGTACGTGCCGTCCCGCAGCCGGAATCCGGAAGAACGCCCGCCGAGCCCGAAGAACCGCGCGTCCGCCGGCACCTCGCCGCGCTGCAGCCACCGCGCGGTCCCTCCCCCGACCGGCTCCCACCAGCGCGGCGGCAGGTCCCGGCGGAGCACCATGCCGCCCGGTGTACGGACCTCGACGGCACCGTGCCGCGAGACGGCAACCGTCAGCCGCTGCGACACCACCTGCCAGCCGCCGTCCTTGTCGGGCTCCAGCTCCGCCCTGGGGTCGGGCTCCGGGCACGCACCCGCGAGCGCGTACGAGGGCTCCGGCCCCGCGCCGTCCCAGCCCCAGAACACCGCCCCTCCCGCCGCGACCATCACCCGCAGCTCGGAGCGGGCGAAACGCAGCACCCCGCCACCCGGCTGCGGCTCCGCGCCCGTCACCGCACCGGGCACCCGGGCCCGCTCAGGTCCCCGCTGCCGCAGTCCCCAGGCATCCGTACGACGACGCCGCCACGCGGAGCGCGCGAACCGCAGCCCCCACACCGTGCCGACCAGTTTCACCGAGCGCACCAGGCCATGACCGTCCATGCGGCTCACCCTGCCACCCGGCCGGACGCGCACAGGGCGCGTTCAACTGCCGTTCACCCGTGGTGCCCGCACATGACCGGATCCCCGACTGTGGGGAGCCCACCCTGGTGCGCGAGACGATCACGTGGCATCGTCCCTGTCAGCCGTCTCGTGCGCACACCCTTCGCACGTGCGCGCACCACACGCACACCATCGCGTACAGCCCGGGAGCCGCCCCCATGTCCTCAGCAGCCAACACCGCGCCCCTCTGGCAGCCGGACGCGGACCGTATCGCCGCCGCCGCTGTCACCCGCTTCCAGAGCTGGGCGGCCGAGCGGTACGGAGCACCCGCCGACGGCGGATACGCGGCGCTGCACCGCTGGTCGGTCGATGAGCTCGACACCTTCTGGAAGGCCGTCGCCGACTGGTTCGACGTGCGCTTCTCCACCCCGTACGAAGCGGTCCTGGCCGACCGTTCCATGCCGGGCGCCCAGTGGTTCCCGGGAGCCACCCTCAACTACGCGGAACACGCCCTGCGAACGGCCGAAGACCCCTCCCGCGCGGACGACCCGGCCCTCCTGTACGTCGACGAGACCCACGAGCCCACACCGGTGAGCTGGTCCGAGCTGCGCCGCCAGGTGGGCTCACTCGCCGCCGAACTGCGCGCCCTCGGCGTACGCCCCGGAGACCGCGTCAGCGGCTACCTCCCCAACATCCCCCAGGCCACCATCGCCCTGCTCGCCACCGCCGCCGTCGGCGGAGTCTGGACCTCCTGCGCCCCCGACTTCGGCGCCCGCAGCGTCCTCGACCGCTTCCAGCAGGTCGAGCCCGTCGTCCTCTTCGCCGTCGACGGCTACCGCTACGGCGGCAAGGAACACGACCGTACGGACACCGTCGCCGAACTCCGCCGCGAGCTGCCCACCCTGCGCGCCGTGGTCCACATCCCGCTCCTCGGCACAGAGGCGCCCGAAGGCGCCCTGGACTGGTCCGCCCTCACCTCGGCCGACACCGAACCGGTCTTCGAGCAAGTCCCCTTCGAGCATCCCCTCTGGGTCCTGTACTCCTCCGGTACGACCGGCCTCCCCAAAGCCATCGTGCAGTCCCAGGGCGGCATCCTCCTGGAGCACTTCAAGCAAATCGGCCTGCACTGCGACCTCGGCCCCGCGGACCGCTTCTTCTGGTACACCTCCACCGGCTGGATGATGTGGAACTTCCTCATCTCCGGCCTCCTCACGGGCACCACGGTCGTCCTGTACGACGGCAGCCCCGGCTATCCGAGCACCGGCGCCCAGTGGCGCGTCGCCGAACTCACCGGGGCGACCCTCTTCGGCACCTCGGCCGCGTACGTCATGGCCTGCGCCAAGGCCGAGGTCCACCCCGCGCGCGACTACGACCTGTCCCGCGTCAGATGCGTGGCCACCACCGGCTCCCCACTCCCGCCCGACGGTTTCCGCTGGCTCCACGACGAGGTCGCGTCCGACCTCTGGATCGCATCGGTCTCCGGAGGCACGGACGTCTGCAGCTGCTTCGCCGGTGCGGTCCCGACCCTCCCCGTCCACATCGGAGAGCTCCAGGCCGCCTGCCTCGGCACCGACCTCCAGGCCTGGGACCCGCAGGGCAAGCCGCTCACCAACGAAGTCGGCGAACTGGTGGTCACCAACCCCATGCCGTCCATGCCGGTCCACTTCTGGAACGACCCCGACGGCAGCCGCTACCACGACAGCTACTTCGACACGTACCCCGGCGTCTGGCGGCACGGCGACTGGATCACCATCACAGACCACGGCTCCGTGGTCATCCACGGCCGCTCCGACTCCACCCTCAACCGCCAGGGCGTCCGCATGGGCTCGGCGGACATCTACGAGGTGGTCGAGCGTCTTCCCGAGATCAGGGAGTCCCTCGTCATCGGCCTCGAAGAGCCCGACGGGGGTTACTGGATGCCGCTCTTCGTCCACCTCGCGGAGGGCGCCACCCTCGATGACGCCCTGCGCACCCGCGTCAAGCAGGCCATCCGTACCGAACTCTCCCCGCGCCACGTCCCCGACGAGATCATCGAGGTCCCCGGCGTCCCGCACACCCTCACCGGCAAGCGCATCGAGGTACCCGTCAAGCGCCTCCTCCAGGGCACCCCACTCACCAAGGCGGTCAACCCGGGATCGGTCGACAACCTCGAACTCCTGCGCTTCTACGAGGAGCTGGCCCGCTCCCGCCACTGAGGAGCGGCGCCCCCTGACTTACGGAGAGTGCGTTGTCAGTGCAGTCGGTTACGGTGAGTGAGCAATGATCGACTGCGCTCAGGGGGAATCATGGCGCGCACCAAGTCCACGAAGCACCACAAGAGCAAGGCCATGCGCCGCACGCTTCGCCGCGAAGTACCCAGCACCGTGGGCCTGCTGGCCGACGAGCAGGACTTCGCCTTCATGACCGGCTACGGCACCTTCGCCTTCGACGACCACACGGCGTACCTCCAGGAAGTCGACGGGCTGCTCCGAGCCCTGGCGGCCCAGGGCGTGCACACCACCGTCGCGCTCTTCGACCCCGAAGACTTCCTGGAGTTCTGCCGGGCCACAGGAATCGACCCGGACACAGCGGAGAGCCGGACCCGCTTCACCGCGGAAGTCGCGACCTGCGGCGCCTCCCTCCCCTATACCGGCCAGCCCATGGACAGCCTCGTGCCCATGCTGATCAACGAAGCGGTCCGCCGGGCCACCTGGGAGTACGCCACCCTGCTCCTGGCCCGGCTGGGCAACTGCGCCGAATGCGGCGAGGACATCGGCCGTGAGTCCCTCGACCGGGCGTCGCGCCTCGTCACGCGCCTGCTCGAACAGGCCGGCCCCGGCAGCCACCACCTCGTCTGCAGTGTCCCGGCCGAGGAGGAACAACTCCTCGCCGTGCTCCACGCGGAGCGCACCGCCGGCGAGCCGGCCCACCTGACCGAGGCCGAAGGCGCAGAGTTCGTGACCGTCCTCGCAGCCGGTATCGCCGTGGAGAGCACCGGGGGAGTGGTACTGAGGACCACCGAGCCCGGAGCACCGGACCGGCTCCACGGCTGGCGACTCCACCGGGGCCGCCTGGTCGCACTCTCCGCCGGTGAGGTCTTCAGCGCCTACTGCACGGACGCGGACACCGGCGAACCAGTATCCCCGGAGCCCGGCGTCGAATACTGCCCGGGCTTCGAGATCGAGGACCCCGACACCCACCACTGAACGACCGAGGGGCTCCCGGCCACATGGCCAAGAGCCCCTCGGTCGATCCGACAACCGCCGGTCACTCCCCGGACAGCACCGCCTGCGCGGCCGCCCGCGCCTCGTCGGCGGTGTCCGTGGCACGCGCCGCCGCGGCAGCCCGCTCGCACTGGGCGAGCGTGTGCTTCGCCAGCGTCGCCCGGACATAAGGAATGGCCTTCGCACCCATCGACAGGGAGGTGACACCCAGACCCGTCAGTACGCAGGCGAGCAGCGGATCGGCCGCAGCCTCACCACACACGCCACAGCTCTTGCCCTCGGCCTTGGCGGCGTCGGCCGACGCCGCCACCAGGTCGAGCAGCGCGGGCTGCCACGGGTCCTGGAGCCGCGACACCGCACCGACCTGCCGGTCGGCGGCGAACGTGTACTGGGCCAGGTCGTTCGTCCCCAGCGAGAGGAACTCGACCTCCTGCAGAATCGAGCGCGCCCTCAGCGCGGCGGACGGGATCTCGACCATCGCGCCGAACTTCGCCTGCAGCCCGGCCGCACGGCACGCGTCCGCGAACGCCTTGGCGTCCGTACGGTCCGCGACCATCGGCGCCATGACCTCGAGGTACACCGGCAGGCCCTTGGCTGCCTTCGCCAGCGCGGTCAGCTGCGTCCGCAGCACGTCGGGGTGCTCGAGCAGCGACCGCAGCCCTCGCACACCGAGCGCCGGGTTCGGCTCCTCGGCAGGTGTCAGGAACTCCAGCGGCTTGTCCGCGCCCGCGTCCAGCACCCGCACGACCACACGACCCTCGGGGAACGCCTCAAGAACCGTCCGGTACGCCTCGACCTGCTTCTCCTCCGACGGCGCCTGCTTGCTGTCGTCAAGGAAGAGGAACTCCGTACGGAACAACCCCACACCCTCGGCGCCGGCCTCGACCGCGGCCGGCACATCGGCGGGACCGCCGATGTTGGCGAGCAGCGGGACCTTGTGACCGTCGGACGTGGCACCGGGACCCGTCGAAGCCGAGAGCGCGGCCCTGCGCTCGGCGGCAGCGGCCGCGAGCTCGGCACGCTTGTCGGCGGTGGGCTCGACGAAGATCTCGCCCGTGCTGCCGTCGACCGCGACGACCGTGCCCTCGGCCAGCTCACCGGCACCCGGCAGAGCCACCACGGCAGGCACACCCAGAGCCCGCGCCAGAATCGCGCTGTGGCTGGTCGGCCCGCCCTCTTCGGTCACGAAGCCCAGAACCAGCGTGGGGTCGAGCAGCGCCGTGTCGGCGGGAGCGAGATCCCGCGCGATCAGTACGTATGGCTCGTCGCTGTCCGGCACACCGGGCATCGGCACGCCCAGCAGACGGGCGACGATACGATTCCGCACGTCGTCCAGATCCGCGACACGACCCGCCAGGTACTCGCCGGCATTGGCCAGCAGAGCCCGGTAGGCGGCAAATGCGTCGTACACCCCACGCTCGGCCGTGCTTCCCACGGCGATGCGGCGATCGACATCAGCCATGAGCTCGGGATCCTGCGCCATCATGGCCTGCGCTTCGAGCACGTGCTGTGCCTCGCCGCCGGCCAGGTTGCCCCGCGCAATCAGGTCGGCTGCAACAGCTTCCACGGCCTGGCGGGCGCGCCCCTGTTCGCGCTCCGCCTCCTCCGCGGGAATCTGCTTGGCCGGCGGCTCCAGAACCGCCGTGCCCATGTGCCGGACCTCGCCGATCGCCACACCGTGGCTCACGCCGACGCCTCGCAGCGTTGTCTCCATTTCACCGTCTCCGATAGTTGCGGCGGGACCCTGTCCAGTCCCCCCGCGATGGATGTCGTACCCGCGGGCCGCCATTACGGCGCCGACGTCACTGCCAGCTGAAGAGCGCGTCGCCGGACTTCACGTCGCCGTCCTCGACGAGGTCGGCAAGAGAGTCGGCCGTGGCCTCGAGAGCAACGATCGGGCACACAGGCGACTTGCCGGCCTCTTCGACGGCTGCAGGGTTCCACCGCACGACGGCCTGGCCGCGCGCCACCGTGTCCCCCTTGTTCACGAGCAGCTCGAAGCCTTCACCATTGAGCTGCACGGTGTCGATGCCCAGGTGCGTCAGGACTCCGTGCCCGTCGGCGTCGACGACGACGAACGCGTGCGGGTGCAGGGAGACGATGACACCGGCAACGGGGGCGACAGCCTCCGACGGCTCACGTACGGGGTCGATCGCGGTGCCGGGACCGACCATCGCACCGGAGAACACCGGGTCGGGGACTGCGGCGAGTCCGATGGCGCGTCCAGCAAGAGGGGACGTCACGCTGGTCATAGGGCCTCCCAGGGGTGGAGAGATTCGAGTGCCGCCGCCACTACCCCAGGACGGCGTACTGGGCGTACTGTTTGAGAAGGGTAAGTCACTAGAAGTACCGGTTCCGCACGAGAGCTGCCGCTTGGCGGACCTAGGGGTGCACCGGCAACGGTTTGCCTCGTCTGCGGGAGCGATGTACTCTCGTAGTCCTGCCTGACACCAGCACGCACTCCATTGTGGGTCGCGGGTCGGCAGCTTCCGTCAAGTCCAGACCTTATCTCGGATCCGACGTTCAGCATGCCCGCAGAACGTTGGTCAGGGAAACGGAAAAGGACTGATAGAGTCGGAATCGCCGGAAAGGGAAACGCGAAAGCGAAGAACTGGAAAGCACCGAGGAAGTCGGACACGAAAG
>NZ_JAGGPC010000101.1:1804-5797 GCF_018614005.1 Streptomyces sp. ISL-99 | reverse complement strand
GGTACGGCTCACCGGACTGCTCCGCGAAGCGGGTGCGCAGCGCCTCGTGCCGTTCCACCACATCGGCCAGCGCCGCCTCCAGCGCCGCACGGTCCAGATCACCGGTCAGCCGTACCGCGACGGGCACGTTGTACGTCGGGCTGGGGCCCGCCAACTGGAAAGCGAACCACAACCGCCGCTGTGCGAATGACATCGGCAGTGCTTCGGGGCGTGCCATCGGCACCAGCGCCGCCCGCGCCGAACCCGCCTCCGTCAGCCGGGCGGCCAGCGTCGCGACGGTCGGCGCCTCGAATATTGCCCGGATCGGCAGCTCCGCGTCCAAGGCGGTGCGGATGCGGCTGGTCAGCCGGGTGGCCAGCAGTGAATGCCCGCCCAGTCCGAAAAAGTTGTCGTCGATGGTGACGGAGTCCACGCCAAGGATCTCGGCGAAGACACCGGCCAGAATCTCCTCGCGGGGGGTGCGTGGGGCGCGTCCGGCGGCGCCGGCGCCGGCGAAGCTGGGGGCGGGCAGCGCCTTGCGGTCGATCTTGCCGTTGGGGGTCATCGGCCAACGGTCGAGGACGACGAACGCGGCCGGGACCATGTAGTCGGGCAGGGTAGCGGCGAGGTGGGCGCGCAGCGCGGCGGACTCGGGATCCGCGCCGTCAGCAGTAACGTAGCCAACCAACCGCTGCCCAGCCAGCTCATCTTGACGGACGATCACCAGCGCGTCGGCGACGCCCGCCGCCTCGGACAGCGCGGCCTCGATCTCGCCCAGCTCGATGCGGAAGCCGCGGATCTTGACCTGGTTGTCGGTGCGGCCGAGGTATTCCAGGGTGCCGTCGGCGGTCCAGCGTACGAGGTCGCCGGTGCGGTAGAGCCGGGAGCCGGGCGGGCCGAACGGGTCGGCGACAAAGCGCTCGGCGGTCAGCGCCGGGCGGCCGAGGTAGCCGCGGGCCAGACCGGGACCGGCGGTGTACAGCTCACCGGCCACCCCCGGCGGCACCGGGCGCAGCGCGCCGTCCAGGACGTACACCCGCCCGTTGACGACCGGCCCGCCGATCGGCGGGATGCCCTCGCCGGTCAGCGGCTCGCTCATGGCGGCGACGACCGTGGCCTCGGTGGGGCCATAGGAGTTGATCATCCGGTGCCGCTGGGACCAGCGGGCGGCCAGCTCGGTGCCGACCTTGTCGGCGCCGGTGGCCAGCGTCCGCAGGTGCGGCAGCTCGATCTCGGGAAGGGTGGCCAGCGCGGCGGGCAGCATCAGCGTGTGGCTGATCCGCTCCCCGGCCAGGACCTGGGCCAACTCCTCGCCGGCCAGCTGCTTGCCGTCCGGTACCACCAGCGTGGCGCCGTTCGTCAGCGCCATGACCGTCTCCAGCACCGAGGCGTCGAAGCTGGGCGAGGCGAGCTGGAGCACCCGGCTGTCCCGGTCCAAGAGATAGCGCTCCGCCACGCTCACCGACAGATCGCCCAGGCCGCGGTGGGTGACCACGACGCCCTTGGGACGGCCGGTGGAGCCGGAGGTGTAGATGACATAGGCGGGGTGGTGGACGAAGAGCGGAGCGGTGCGGTCGTCGTCCGTCACCGTGGCGTCGGACAGCTCCGCCAGCCGCGCCACGACCCCGGTGTCGTCCAGCACGACCTGCGGGCAGGGCACCTCGGGCAGGTGTGCGGCCGTCGCCGACTCCGTCAGCAGGCACGTCGGCGCGGCGTCCGCCAGCATGTAGGCGATCCGGTCCACCGGATAGGCCGGGTCGATCGAGAGATGGGCGCCGCCCGCCTTCTGCACCGCCAGCGCCCCCACGACCATGTCGGCGGACTTCGGCAGGGCCAGCGCCACGATGTGCTCGGGGCCGACGCCGCCCGCGATAAGCAGCCGGGCCAGCCGGTTGGCGCGCTGTTCCAGCTCCCGATAGGTGAGCGTACGGCCTCGGTACGCCAGCGCCGGAGCGTCCGGCGCGGCCACCGCCTGCGCCTCGACGAGCTGGGGCATCGTACGGGCCGAGCCGTCCCGGGCGGTGTCGTTCCAGCCGGTGAGCAGCAGCTCCCGCTCCCGGCCGGTGAGGATCTCCGCCCGGCCGACGCGGGCGTCCGCGTCGGCGACGACGGCGTCCAGCAGTCGCACCAGCCGGTCGGCCAGCGCCTGCGCGGTCTCCTGATCGAACAGGTCTGTGGCGTACTGCACTTCGCCGCCGAGGCCCGCCGGGGTGCCCTGCGGCGTGTGCCGCTCACGCAGCGTGAAGGCCAGATCGACCTTGGCAGCTCCGGTGTCCAGGTCGCTGACGGACACCTCCAGCCCCGGCATGGTGAACCCGCCCCCGTCGGCGCTCTGCAGGGACAGCAGCGTCTGGAAGAGGGGGGCGTGGGACAGCGAACGGGCCGGGTTGACGGCCTCGACGACCCGCTCGAACGGAATGTCCTGGTGGGCGTAGGCGGCGAGGTCGGTCTCCCGGACGCGGGCCAGGAGCTGGCGGAAGGTCGGGTCGCCGGACACGTCCGTGCGCAGGACCAGGGTGTTGACGAAGAAGCCGACCAGGTCCTCCAGCGCCTCGTCGGTACGCCCCGCCACCGCGGTGCCGATCGGGATGTCGGTGCCCGCGCCGAGCCGGGACAGCAGCGTCGCGAGCCCGGCCTGCAGCACCATGAACACCGTGACATCGCAATCGCGGGCCAGGTCCGCGATATGGGTGTGCAGCTCGGCGTCCAGCTCGAACCGGGCGCTGCCGCCGCGATGGCCGGCGGCGGCCGGCCGGGGCCGGTCCAGCGGCAGCTCCAGCAGCTCGGGGGAGCCCGCCAACTCCTTGGTCCAGAAAGCCAGTTGTTCGGAGAGTCGGCTGCCGGGGTCGTTTTCGTCGCCCAGCAGGTCCCGTTGCCACAGGGCGTAGTCGGCGTACTGCACCGGCAGCGGCTCCCAGGTGGGGGCCTGGCCGTTGATGCGGGCGGTGTAGGCGGTGGACAGGTCCCGTGACAGGGGGCCCATGGACCAGCCGTCACTGGCGATGTGGTGCAGCAGGATGAGCAGGACGTGCTTGCGCTCGGAGAGCTTGAAGAGGGTGAGCTTCAGCGGCACCCCGGCGGTCAGGTCGAAGCCGTACGCGGCCGCCTCGGCCAGCGCCGGCTCCAGCTGCTGTGGTCCGTCCAGTTCGACCAACTCGACGACCGGGCAGGCCTGGTCGACGTCGAGCACCACCTGGTACGGCTCACCGGACTGCTCCGCGAAGCGGGTGCGCAGCGCCTCGTGCCGTTCCACCACATCGGCCAGCGCCGCCTCCAGCGCCGCACGGTCCAGATCACCGGTCAGGCGTACCGCGATCGGGATGTTGTAGGTCGGGCTGGGGCCCTCCACCTGGAAGGCGAACCACAACCGCCGCTGTGCGAAGGACAACGGGTACATGGCGGGACTCCTCTTGGAACTGAATACGAGCGGTGCGGAAAGGGGGGTCAGGAGCTGCGCATACGGCGGAGCGACGGCCGGGCCCGGCGTGCCGTGCCGATCTCCTCGGCCAGCCCGGCGACGGTCGGCTTCTCGAATACCGTCCGGACCGGCAGTTCGGCTCCCAGCGCCGTCCGCACCCGGCTGATCAGCCGGGTGACCAGCAGCGAGTGGCCGCCCAGCTGGAAGAAGCTGTCGTCGATGCTCACCGGGGCCACCCCCAGCAGCTCCGCGAAGATCCCGCACAGGGTCTCCTCCTGCGGCGTGCGCGGGGCCCGGCCGTCGGCGGATCCGGTCGGCTGCTCCGGCGCGGGCAGGGCCTTGCGGTCCACCTTTCCGTTCGGCGTCAGCGGCCACTCCTGAATCACCACGACCGCCGACGGCACCATGTAGGCGGGTAGCTGCCCGGCGCACCGCCCGAGCAGCTCCTCGACCAGCCGCGCCGCCTCGGATGCCTCGGCCGGCCCCTCGACATAGGCCACGATCTGCTGCTCGCCGGGACGGTACGTACGCACCAGCACCATCGCCCGGGCGACCTGCGGGTGATCCGAGAGCACGGCCTGGATTTCGCCGAGTTC
>NZ_JAGGPC010000101.1:0-1668 GCF_018614005.1 Streptomyces sp. ISL-99 | reverse complement strand
TAGGCGTTGATCATGCGGCGGCCTGTTGACCAGCGGCCGACCTGCTCGGGCGGGCAGGCCTCGCCGGCCACGATCAGCGTCATGCCGTCGGGGAGCCCGCCGGGAGGGAGCACGCCGAGGACGGCCGGGGGCAGCGTGGCATGGGTGACGCGCTGTTCGGTGAGCAGGCGGGTGAGTTCATCGCCCGTGGCGAGGCGTGCGGGTGGGGCGAGGACGAGGGTGGCGCCGTGGGTGAGCGCCATGATCAGTTCCCAGGCGGCGGCGTCGAAGCTGAGGGCGGCGAACTGCAGAGTGCGTGACTGCGGGCCGACATGGAGGTGTTCGGCCTGCGCCGCGGACAGGGAGGCGATGCCGGTGTGGGTGACCACGACGCCCTTGGGACGGCCGGTGGAGCCGGAGGTGTAGATGACGTAGGCGGGATGGTGCAGTTCCAAGCGTGCCAGGCGTTCGTCGTCGCTGATCGGCCCGTCGGGCAGATGTTGGGTCGTCTCGTCGCCGTTGAGGTGGATGCGGGGGTGACCGGTGGCGGGCAGCTCTACCGCGGTGGTGGTCAGGACGCAGACCGGGTCGGCGTCGGTGAGCATGTAGCGGATGCGGTCCGCCGGGTAGTCGGGGTCGATCGGCAGGTAGGCGCCGCCTGCCTTGTGGAGGGCGAGAGCCGCGACGACCATCTCGATGGAGCGGGGCATGGCCAGCGCGACCAGCCGCTCCGGCCCCACGCCGTGGGATATGAGGAGCCGGGCCAACTGATTGGCGCGCCGGTCCAGTTCACCGTAGGACAGGGTGGTGTCCTCGTAAACCACGGCGTCGGCCTGCGGCGCGCGGGCGGCCTGGGCCTCGAACAGCTCCGGCATGGTCAGCGCCGGGACCTCGCGCTCGGTGGCGTTGCGGCGGTCGAGCAGCTCCCGCCGCTCCTGCTCCGCAAGGATCTCGGCATTGCCTATCGTGCGGTCCGGATCGGCCGCGATGGTCCGCAGCGTCCGGACCAGTCGATCGGCCAGGGCCTCGGCGCTGGTGCGCTCGAAGAGGTCCGTGGCGTAGGTGAGGACGCCGGTGAGACCAGCGGGATCACCGGCCGCCGTCTTCTGTTCGGTGAGGCCGAAGACCAGCTCGGACTTGGCGGCCTGGACGCCGACCGGTTCGGGCCGGACCTGGAGTCCGGGCATGTCCGGTGTGATGGCGGTGCCGTCCTCCAGGTTCAACGAAACCTGGAAGAGCGGCGTGTGCGAGAGCACCCGGGTGGCCTGTGCGGCTTCCACGGCACGCTCGAAGGGGGTGTCCTGGTGGGCGTAGGCGGCGAGGTCGGTCTCCCGGACGCGGGCCAGGAGCTGGCGGAAGGTCGGGTCGCCGGACACGTCGGTGCGCAGAACCAGGGTGTTGACGAAGAAGCCGACCAGGTCGTCCAGTGCCTCGTCGGAGCGCCCCGCCACTGCGGTGCCGATCGGGATGTCGGTGCCCGCGCCCAGACGGGACAGCAGTGCGGCCACCGCCGAGTGCAGCACCATGAACAGCGTGGCGCCCGAGCCCTGAGCGAAGGACAGCAATGCGCGGTGCAGGTCGGCGTCGATGTCCAGCTCCACCGTGGCGCCGCGGTAGCTGGCGACGGCGGGGCGGGGATGGTCCAGCGGCAGTTCCAGCAGCTCGGGTGCGCCGGCGAGTTCTTTGCGC
>NZ_JAGGPC010000100.1:0-13641 GCF_018614005.1 Streptomyces sp. ISL-99 | reverse complement strand
AAACACCGTTGCAGTACTAGGGGGCACCCCTTGAGCGCAGGCATGCACGAATGCCTTACGTTCTTCCGGTTCGTATCCGTACAGAGCGACGGCCAGCCAGTTCACCAGATGCGTGACGGTGTAGCACTGGTCGTAGGTGCGGTGCTGGTCGAAGAAGTCGGCCTCGTCCTGTATGAGCTCGAAGCGGGAAGAGATCGCGAGGCCATAGTCGGTGAAGAAGAGCTGCCGGCCATCGGTCAGGATGTTCTCGAAATGGGCGTCGAAGTGCAGTAGTCCGCGCGCGTTCATGAACGAAATGCCGGCTTTCAGCTCGTTGTCCACCACGGCGCAGGTTCGCTCGGTTGCCTCGCCACCGGCCCCGATCTGGACGCCCAACCAGTCGTGCAGGTTCTGCGGGATGTACTCCAGGAACAGCATGAGGCTCGCCGTGGACTGCTGAAGAGCCTCGATCCGGCCGCGTACCCCTGATCCGCCTCCCCAGTAGGCGACAGCTCGATCCACATCGGCCAGTTCCTCGGGAAGCGGCTGGCCAGAGTCCGGCATCACCCGCCAGTGATACATCAAGGGGAAGCCCCCGTAGTCTCCCGCGACCACCCAGTTCGTCGTCATGGTGTGCACGGCCAGCTCCCGCCAGGCTCCGAAACCCGGGCTGCCGATAGTGCCGACGCCGTAGTGGCAGAAGGCCGGGAGTCCGAACAGATTAGCGGTGGAGTGGACATGTTCCGGCCGTCGCTCCAGATCGGTCAGCCGTACCTGCTTGACGAAGACCGGGGTTCCCTCGACTTCCAGCAGGACCGTCTGCCCGCCGATGCCCGACCCGAGCGGTGTGCCGGCGTCCACGAACTCGCGCAACCTGCGATCACTGCGCAGCGCCAGCGATGTGGAGACGGCGCCGTGGGCGGTCAGACGAGCAGCGCGGGACATGTCAGGGCTCTTCACCTATGCCTCCAGCCGTGCCCCGCCTCTTGTGCAACGGCTTCAACAGACACCGGGACGGGAGTTCAAAACCACCCTCCCACGTCGGAGCCGGTGCGGCGTGGCGTAACCCGGGTGCCCCCGGCGGCCGTTGGAATTGTGTGACCAATACCAAAGAGCGCACCGAGGACACCTGACCGCTTGTCTACCAGTGTCACCTGACGCTGTCCACGAGCACCGTCAACCACCTCGCCGGTCTGCTGCGGAGCCATCTGAAGGCGATTCGGTCCCGATGGCGGATCCTGCCGCCGGGGAAGATCGCAGTGATCGTCCTGGCCGTACTGCGCCATGACCAGCGCCTGGCCGACATGGCCGGTGGCAACAACGTGTCCGAGTCCACCGTCCGCCGCTGGCGCGACGAGCTGATCGGGCTGCTCGCCGCCCAGGCGCCGCGCCTGGACCGTGCCCTGAGGAAGGTCGCCAAGCAGGGCGGGGAGGTGGTCCTGATCGACGGCACCCTCATCCGCACCCAGCGCCGCACCGGGAGGGCTGACCGGCGGAACTATTCCGGCAAGCACCGCAGCCATGGCCTGCACTTCCTCGCCCTGACCGACGAGAGGGGCCGCCTGATCTGGATATCCGCCGCCCGGCCCGGCCGCACCCACGACAACACCGCCGCCCGCCACGACCACATCCTGGCCCACTTGCGCGCCGCCAGCCTCGGGGCGCTGGCCGACCTCGGCTTCCGCGGCCTGGACAACGACGTACGCGACCCCGTGATCGTCACCGGCTACACAGCCACCCGCACCCACAAGCTCACCCCCGGCCAGAAGACCGCCAACCGCGTCCTCGCCACCGGACGCGCACCGGTCGAACACGGCTTCGCCCACCTCAAGAACTGGCGGACCCTCGCCAAGCTCCGCACCGATCCCGCCCGCGCCACCCAACTCCTGTGCGCTCTGCTCGTCCTGACGAACCTCGAAGTCAACCGCTGACGGATGATCTTCTCCACTGCCTCCCGCCCACGACCAGCACGAGCACCCTGAGGACCGATCACACCAGCCCTTTGACCAGCGACTTCAAGTTGGTGGCAACTCACTCCAGGCCGTGCGCACCGACCGGTGCGCGGCGCGCGCACGCGATGCGCACCGGTGCGCTGTGGTGCGGCTACCGGTGCGCGCCTGCCCTGGAGTGCATCGTGCGGGCGCGCTCCAGGTGCTCGTCTCGCATCGTCTCCAGGGTGGTGGCGGTGTCCTCGTCATCGGGGTCGGGGATGACATCCACCGTGAAGCGGATGATGGTGCGGGCGATGCCCAGCGTGGCCGTGGTGGGGGAGCCCTGCGCCCAGTCCCGCAGCGCGGACAGCAGGATGCATCCGACCTCGTCCAGGGCGAAGGAGTCCGAGCACGGGTCGTCATCGTCCGAGACGGCGGTGGCGGGGAAGATGATGTCCTCGGCAAGGCGCAGCAGCAGGAAGGCCAGCTCCGGGTCGGCGTCCGCGCGGCCGGCGACGTTGCTCCCGCCGCCCAGCTGCAAGGTGATGACGTAGTCGAAGGCGCGCTCCACCTGCTTGGGGGGGAGCGGCGTCCGGGACGGGATCAGGTACGGCATGAGGTCTCCTCAACTGGCGGTCACCGCGTGGATCACGACGACTCCCCAGCAGGTTCCAGCCGCGGACCTGTGGACAGAGACCAGGGATTTCTCCCCCGCTCCACCGGATGCGGACGATGTGACTGGAAGCGCTTGGTGCCGGGTGGTCACGCTTGTTGGCGGAGCTGCCGAGATGGTCTCGTGAGCTGTGGCTTCGCCGGTGTGACTGAGCGTTCAGGTTCGAGGAGGGGCAACGGATACACAGGAGTCCTTCACCGCAGAGGAGAGGCGTCGGCGCACTCCGGAAATTCCAGTCACAAGGGCGAGCACGAACAGTGTGAGCCCCGTGAAGATCACGGGATTCACCCAGCCCGGCACCAGCTCGGTTCCCACGCCGTCCGACGTGACGCACTGGGCACTGACCGGCAGAGTCTCCCGCGTCACGATGTAGTCGCCCTCTGCTCCTTGCGCCGCGCACGTGTCATCTGGGTCCAGGATGTAGAACCCCGACATCACGCCCCACGCGTACGCGCCGAACGCCGCCGCGCCGGTCATGACCGCGATCAGCGCGCACGTCGTGACGCTCGGAAGGTGCCATCCGCTGCCCGGCAGCCGCTTGTAGGCCCGTCGGGCGAGCATCGTTGCGGCGGCCACAAACACCCACGGTGTCAGGAACGGCGCAAGGGCCAGGGTCAGGAACAGGAAGGTTGCCATGCCTGCCCAGACATCGCAGAGGAAGGACCGGTTCCGCCGCCCACGACCCTCAGAATGCTCAGTCACAGCTGGACATGACTAACTCGGGCCCGGGAGCCGCCATCTACCGTGACCGGGTCCCGCCAACACTGATGGCCACAAGCTCCGCGACCAGCCAGACCGCGCCGACCAAGCCGCCAACAAGCGTGTCCAGTCACAGACGATGTGACGACGCAGCACAGTTGGCAAATCAGCACGCTTGTTGGCAAACGTCGCTGATGTTGCTCTGGGTTACAGGCACCCGATGTGTCCCGTCGCATCCCAGTTGGCGGATTCTCGCGGGGTCTCAGCCGTGCTGGCGGATTCTCACGTCATCGCGCTCGGAGCGGCACCGCACCGGATGCGTCCGGCCTGCACTGCTGTCCTGTCGCGGATTTTCATCGGAACGCATTCATCCCGGTCAGCCTGCTGGAGAGTTCCCAGAGCCGGGATGCCGCCTCGGGGTCGGCGGCCCAGGGTTTGACTCCGCCGATGAGCATGTCGTCGGTGGCCGCCGGTTCAGCGATGTCACAGTCCTGGCAGTAGGCCCCTCCGTGGCTGTCGAGCAGCGGTGACGTTGCCGCCCACACGGCTGTCGCTGCGCCTTGCTCCGGGGATTTGAAGCCGTCGGCCGGCTTACCGTCTGGGGTCACCCAGCCCTGCACAAGCCACTCATCGCGGGGGATGTGACGCTGCAACGGCGTGAGGATACTGCCGGGGTGCACCGCGAAGGCGTGCAGGCCGCTGTCCGCGCCGAGGGTGTCGAGGTGAAGGGCGAAGAGCGCATTGGCGGTCTTGGACTGGGCATAGGCCAGCCAGCGGTCGTAGCCGGTGTGGAAGTGGATGTCATCCCAGCGGATGTCGGACAGGAAATGACCGGACGAGGCTACGGACACCACCCGGGTCCCGGCGGGGGCGAACGCTGGACGGAGATGTTGGGTGAGCGCGAAGTGGCCGAGGTGGTTAATCGCGAAGTGTGCCTCCCAGCCAGGACCGACACGCAATTCCGGGCAAGCCATCAGGCCGGCGCCGTTGATGAGGATGTCGAGGGGACGGCCCGTTTCCAGGAAGCGTTCGGAGAAGGCTCGGACGCTCTCCAGTTCTGCCAGATCGAGTGCGTACACCTCCGTCCTCGGGATGTCATGCAGGGCTTGTTCGGCGGTAGCGGGCCGGCGAGCGGGGACGATGACGTGCGCTCCTGCGCGGGCGAGAGCGCGGGTGGTCTCCAGTCCGAGGCCGGAGTAGCCGCCGGTGACAAGGGCGGTAGTGCCGGTCAGATCGATGCCTGCGAGGACATCGTCGGCCGTGCTGTGGGCACCGAATCCGGTGCCGATCTTCAGCTGCTTCGTGATCATGCCCGTGACGCTAAAACCTAGACCGCACGCTAGGTCAAGGTAAGTTGCGGCTGTGAGCAAGGAGGCGGGTGGCCTGTCCATTGGGAAGGTCGCCGAGACGACCGGGTTGAGCGTGCATGCGCTGCGATTCTTCGAACGCGAGGGCCTGTTCCTGCGCGAGATCCCGCGTTCCGGCGGCGGGCAGCGGATCTATGAACAGGCCGATGTGGACTGGCTCGTGTTGTGCGGTCGCCTCCGCGACTCAGGTATGTCAATCGCCACGATCAAGAAGTTCGCCGAACTTGTCCGGTCGGGGCCGGGTAACGAGACGGATCGCCTCGCTCTGCTGCGCGAGCACGAACGGAACGTGCGCGCCAAGATTGACGACCTGAACGCGAGCCTCGACGTCATCCACGGCAAGGTCGTCACTTACGAGCAGCACCTTCGGGACGGGACAGCAGTCGGGCTCTGGTCACCGACGCTGCCTCGGTGAACCGTTCCAGCCATTCAGGAGCGAGGCGTACCCCCATCGCCGACGCGCCTTCCGTGGAAGCCATCTCGTTTGAGAAAGCCGGAGGTCGGCTTTCTCAAACGAGATGGCAGTCCAACAGTTCAGCAACCTGCCACCCGCCAGACGTGCTGCGACAGGACAGCGGCTTGCGGCTTCCCGCCCACCAGCGGGAAGTGCGAGGAAATGCCACGTTCGTGAGACTGGGCGGCTGTGCCATCAGCCTGAGACAGGGCCACGTCGGCCTCATCGTGATCAGCAGCCCCGTAGAGCCCCCTGAGCGCCTCTCTCGCTGACGATCACCCGTCCCGGAGATCACGTCGTCCGGGGCGGAGATCGGCGCTCAGCGCCCCGCGCAGACGATCACCGACAGGAGAATCCCCGTGGGCATCATCGGCGACAGCCTCGACAAGGCCGCGGCCAACGTGTTCACCCGCCCGATCCCGAAGTCCGCCGGCGCCCAGGTCCGGTTTCTCGTCAAGCACGAGAAGGGCTCCACCCGCGCGGTCGCGCAGCACCTGGGCGTCTCCCAGCGCACCGTGGAGCGCTACCTGAAGGGCCAGATCAAGAAACCGCGCCCGGAGCTCGCCGCCAAGCTCGCTGCGGAGGTGCGCCGGAGCTGGCAGCCGCGGGTCCGCGAGCGGGCGAGGAAGCAGGCCGCGACAGCGACCGGCATCACGATCGAGACCAGGGCCCGGTTCGGGTTCACCGCCGCGCCCGGAACGACGGACGACGGACGGATCCGGCTGATTACCCAGCATCTTCCGCCCGTTTACGCCGACCGCCTTTTCACCGCAAAAGACACCGGAGCCAGCGAGCAGCAACTGCTGGTTTTGTCGCCGGGAGCCAGCAATGTTTGTTGGTCACGGCTGGGAACGGTCCGCCAGCAACAAGAAACGTGTTGCTGAGTTCTTCACTACTCGTGAATAAAGCCACACGAACCGACTGATCGCAACCACCCCAGCATCGGAGGACGGGGACAGGGCGAACATTGCGTGATGCGGCACTCGCTGATGTAGAGCAGGCAAGGCGGGATGAGGGGCATGCACCAACGGCTGCTTCGTCGTCTCTTGCTCGCGAGGCCCACGGCGCGGAGCTTGGGGGTGCAGAGGTACCTGAGCTGCGCGGCTGGCCTGCTGTAGGCGGTGACCGCTTCCGTCACGTTGCGTGGCCGACTCCGCGGCGACCATGGGCCCGGGATGTCAGGCGGGGGTAGTCGTGGCCGACGATGGCGGCGCGGCTCAGGTGCTGACCTGTCGGACGCCGTCGAAGCTGGTGACCAGTCATGCCTCGCTGTCGCCGGCAGGCGGATGCGGGTGATGGGGCCCTGGCCCGTAAGGAGGGCCAACATCGGCTCCAACTCCAGCCCGTCGCTGAAGCCGAAGTGGCACGGCGGCGCGTCTGGGACCGTCCGGGTCGCCCGGCCATCCGGGTGCGCGCGGGTGGCCGGACGACGAAGCCACCCCGTTAATGGGAATGTCCGACCGACCCTGTAACGCATTGTGTGATGCATCGTGCAAAGGTCGCGCTCCTTCTAAGCCGTGGCCGACGGCAGAAAGCGGTGAGGTATGTCCGCCGACCCCCTTCCCCGAGTTGATTCAAGGGACGCCTTTAACGTTCTCATTGTTGGCGCCGGCCCGACCGGCCTCACCCTCGCGGTCGATCTTGCCCGGCGTGGCGTACGCAGCCTCATCGTCGAGACGGCCGACCGGCCGTTCACCGGTTCACGCGGCCTGAGCCTGCAGCCGCGCACCCAGGAGGCCTTGGATGATCTCGGCGTCATGGACGCGCTGCGGGAGGCCGGCAGTCCCCTTCCGCCCATGCAGACCTGGCGCAACGGCTGCCGAGCGGGTGAATGGCGGTTGGTGGAACGCGACCCGCAGGCGCCCGTGTCGCGGTATCCGGTGCAGTGGCTGGTGCCGCAATGGCGGACGCAGCAGATCCTGCAAGACCGGCTCCTGGCATTGGGCGGGGCGGTGGAGTACGGCACTCGGCTGACGGCCCTGCATCAGAGCGACCAGCAGGTGCAGGCCGAGCTGACACAGACCGACGGCAGTAGCCGCACCCTGAACGTTGCCTACCTGGTCGGCGCCGACGGCGGACGCAGCACCGTGCGCGAGGCGCTGGGCATCAAGATGAAGACCGAGGGCGGCGCACTGCACGCGGCGGTGGTCGCGGACGTCCGTCTTGACGGCCTGGACCGCGACCACTGGCACATGTGGCCAGACGGGCCGGGTGGTGAACTGCTGCTATGCCCGCTGCCCGGAACCGACCAGTTCCAGCTCACCGCCCCGGTAGGCGACGAGGAAGGCGACCTCTGCCCGCAGCGGATCCGGGAACTGATCGCCACCCGCACCCACCTGCTCCCAACGGCCGTAACCGACGTCCAGTGGACCTCCTACTACAAGCCCCGCACAGCACTGGCCGAACGCTTCCGCGACGGTCGGGTCTTCCTCGCGGGGGACGCCGCGCACGTCCACCCGCCCGGCGGCGGCCAAGGCCTGAACATCGGCGTCCAGGACGCCTACAACCTGGGCTGGAAACTAGGCCAAGTTCTTCGCGGCAACGCCCCCGACGTGCTGCTGGACAGCTATGACGCCGAACGCCGCCCTGCCGCCCACGACGTCCTTGACCTCAGCGCCCAGCTCTACCGCCTCGGCCGCAAACCCGAAGGAAGCCGCGAGCGCGCCCGCCACCGAGGCCGCCTCACCCTCCTGCCAGTCCACTACCGCGACAGTCCCCTGAGCACCGAGGCCCGCGAACAGCTCACGCCCACCATCCTCCAAGCCGGTGACCGCGCCCCCGACCTCGCATACACCCCGGCAGCCGCAGCCGCCCACGACACCGCGCGGCAGCTCTTCGAACTGCTCGCCGGCCCCCACTTCACCCTGCTCGCAGTGGACAGCACACCACCCTCCGTACCGCCGGCCGTCCGCACGCTGCAGGCGACCGGCGGCGCCCTGGCGCAAGCCCTCGGCACAGGCCTGTTCCTGATCCGCCCCGACGGCCACATCGGCCTGGCCACCCAGAACCCGGCAGACCTCGAGCGCTACTACACCAAAGTCGGACTCGCCGCTGCCTGAGCGGCCCCAGCAGCCAAGGAGTGCTGCACCCTCGAAGCCGGGGGCGTCCACGCGCTCGGTTTCCTGCTGGAACCGCTCGCGCCACAGCCGCAGCGTTTCGGCGCAGTGCTCGCCGTAGCCTTCGTCCGCCGCGATGCGCAGGCTCGCTCACGCCGACTCCCGCGTCGATGGCGGCCATCGACGCGGTGGGACGGGTGTGGTCGGCTCTACGGCGGTCCCTATGGTTTCCCCTGCGGTCTCCCCTACGGTGCCCTACGCCCCGGTCGGAGCGTTTGTGCAGCTCAGACCCCTTGACCAGCCCGTTCCCGGTACCTCGACGACCCTCTTCTCACCTTCTTTTGTCAGTGGGGAGTGGTAGGAGTGGTGATCTTCGGGTTCCGGGGCGCCGGGCCGGCCTGACGCGCCGCCCGCCCCGGGCCGGCACAGGCCGGGCACAGGGAAGGGGCGGGGAACACGTGGGCGGGACGAAGACACGGCCCAACGGGTCGACGACGAAGGCGCGGACGTGGGTCCTGGCGGCGCTGGGGGTGGTGAAGGTCGCGACGGCCGAGCAGATCCGGCAGCTGACGTGCCCGGGCACCGCGGACGCGCAGACCGTCCGCAACGCCGCGAAGGACCTCGAGGTAGAGGGCCTGGTCGTCTCGCTCGGATCCGCGACGCGGATCAACGCGAAGGGCAACCGGGTATCCGAGAAGCTGTGGAACCTCACCACGGCCGGCCTTGCGGCCGCTAGCGTGGTCCTGGACCGTGAGGTGAAGGAGATGGGTGGCACGGCGAACGCGCGGTGCCCTCGGGTGCTCCGCACGCCAGGAAGGTCACGGACACGATCACCGCGTTCCTCCAGCCGGTGCCGGAGCCGACCCGCCCAGTCGTCCGAAAGAATCAACCACCCCGGTCTGTCCCGGCTCAGACGACCGTTGCGGAGTCCGCCCGGCCGGCGGGGCTGGGGACGCTGGCCGGGTGGGAGACGGAGGTCGTGTTGCCGGTGAGCGGAACGTTGACGACCCCGAGCAAGGGCAGTCCCCGCGCGGACGCCGTCTTGACCGCTCCACAGGCTGGTGTGCCGGTGTTGTTCGTGGAGGTCGACAACGGCACCGAACCCCGGGAGATCGTCGCGAACAAGATTCACAAGTACCGCAGGTTCTTCCGCCGCACGGCCAAGGACACCGACGGCCGGGACATCCCGATGTGGCAAACGCTCTACAGCGACCACAGCCGAGACCACAAGCGTGTGGGCTACCCACCGGTGGCGTTCGTGTTCACCGCCCAGGTCGGCCCCGAGGCGATGATGAACCGCATGAAGGCCGTCCGCGACCTCTCCCTGGACTCCTGGAAAGGCCAGTGGAACAGCGTCAGCCTCTACGGAGCCGGCGACAAAGACGGCTACCGCGACTACGACGACACCGTCCCCGTCATCGTCACCACCCTCACCCGCCTCCAGCAGCACGGCCCCCACGGCCCCATCTGGTGGCGCTACGGCCACTCCGACTGGCAGACCCTCGAAGCCGCTCTCGACAACCCCGACGACCACCGCGCCTTCCACGCCCGGGAAGAAGAACGCCGCGCCGAGCGCCGCGCCCGCGACGAGCGCGAGCAGCGGGAGCGGGAGGAGAGCAAGCGGCGGCGGAAGGCGGCTGCATGGGCGTGTCCGACCTGCGGCCGTGAGGTGCTTCCTAGCCGTGACGGCTGGGAAGCCGCACCCCCTGGCGGGGACTGTGACGTGTGCACCTCCGCCAAGGAGCGCGAGCGCCAGAAGGCCGAGGAGCGGGCCGCTGAAGAGGCGCGGGCGAAGGCGGAAGCCGAAGCCTGGCGCAAGGAGAACGGCATCTTCGGCTTCCTGCGACGGTGAAGCACCGGAGCTCTGCCGGTCTGGCACATCGCCACCGGTTCAGCCAGGTGTGTGCGGAGGGGCAGGGGCCCTGGGCCAGGCGCGGCTACCAGGGCCCCCTGTGCCGCGCGGGCATCCGTGGGGGGATTCATGCGCGCGTCGTCTTCACAACAGCGTCAGCGGCCCTCGGGTCATGGGCCGCGTCTTTTCGGGTTGTAAGGACGCTCTGGTGTGGGCAGACGGCCGATGAGTGGGATTGGAACAGTGCACGGCCTCCAGGGGTCGGCCGCAGTGAGTGGCGGTCGGCCCCGAGCCGTTCCCCCACTTAGCGGCTTGCCGGTGGTCAGAGCCAGGTGCCTTACAGGGCGCGGCGGTCGCCGGTGAGCGCGTAGCGGCGTGCGGCGACCTTGTCGACGGCTTCCTGCTCCGACAGGAACGCCGGGACGACTACGAGTGCGATCTGTCCCAGTCGGCTGCCGGTCATGCTTGCCCACCCTGCCGCAGAGCCGTTGAGCGTGGCGTCCCTTTCGGACAGGAGGGTGCTGCGATGCCGAACCGCCGGCCCCGGGGGTATCAGCCGCTGTGGAAGCCCCGCGCCCGTACGCGCGAACTGTTGGCCGCAGTGGACCGGGTGCTGGCCCGGTACGCGGCACAGTTGCCGCTCACGATCCGGCAGGTCTGGTACTCGCTGATCTCCGATGGGGTGGTGGTCAAGGAGGAGCGTTCCTACAAGCGTCTGGTGGAAGTCTTGGGCATGGCCCGCCGCTCGGGCCGGATCCGGTGGGAGGCTCTGCGCGACGACACCGAGATCAGGGCGGAGCCCATCGCCTACGCAGGGCCGGAGGACTTCCGGGCCGCGCTGCGCCAGGCCGCCCTGGATTTTCGGCTCGACCGGCAGGCCGGGCAGGAGGTCCGGCTGGAGACGTGGTCGGAGACAGCCGGGATGGTCAACCAGCTCGTCACGGTCGCTGACCCCTACGGCGTGCCCGTCTACTCAGGGAGCGGCTTCAACGGCCTGCCGGCGAAACGCGGCGCTGCGCTGCGCGCGGCGGCCGACGGGCACCGGGCGGTGCGGATCTTCGTGATCTCCGACTGGGACCAAAGCGGCGTCCATCTGTTCAGCGCGCTGGCTGAGGATGTCACCGCCTTCGCCGGCGTCGACGCTCCGGGCACCGAGATCGTGTTCGAGCGCCTGGCCGTCACCGAGCAGCAGATCGCCGACTACCAGCTGCCCACCGCGGCGCCGAAGACAAGCGACAACCGTTCGTTCACCGGCACCTCCACCACCCAGGCCGAAGCCCTGCCGCCCGACGTCCTCGCGGCCGTGCTCCGCGGCGCGATCGAGGCCCACCGCGACATGGACGTCCTGGACGAGCTCCTGGAGCGTGAGGAAGAACAGCGCCGTACGCTCCTGCACCGCCTCGGCTTCGATGCGCCCTGACGAACCAACGGTCTTGCCTTCGAGGCGGGCAGCGGCCAGCGGCGTGACCTGGCCGGCGAGGTCATTACGGCGGACCCTAATGTACGGGGTTTCGCAGACGAGGCAGACGATTGGCTCTGCGCTCGAGTGAGGGTCGCCGGATCCAACCCGCGCGGGGCTGCGGCACGGGTAGCGTCCGGAAGATGGTCGCTTACGCCCGTTTCGTCAAGCAGCTGATCTCCTCGAAGGTGTACCGCCCGGACGGGACGGTGGAGACGACGAAGGATCCGGCGGTGTGGACGCTGGCTCACCGCGGCTACAGCGGATCGGGGCGCCTGGACGTGTGGGTGTATCCCTCGAAGAAGACCGCTCTGCACGAAGGGGCGAAGCTCGCTATGACCTGTGGCATGGAGGAGGACGAGCAGGCCGCCGAATTGTTCGTCGCCGGCCACTACGAGCAGGTCATGAATCGCTACGAGGAGACCCACCCCGAGACGCACCTGCTGCGCGTCCAGGCGGCCTTCCTCCAGACCACGGAGCTGACCCGCGCCAGGGCAGCACTGTGAGTGCGAAGTCCCGGAGCCATGACAGTGGTCCGGGACTTCCCTCTGCACTCCACTTTCCGGCCGTTCAACGACCGGTCGCTGTACCGGTTACCGGCTGCTCATACCCGGATGGGGTGTGCCCCAGGCAGGGTGATGGCGGGCGTGAGGTCGGCCCGCTCTCGGCTTTTGGTGCCCGGTGGGCGCGGCTCAAAGTCTCCGGACGGCTTTTAGTGAGAGCTTGCCCCTTGGCACCTCGGCTAGTTTGAGCAGGAGTTGTGGTGAACTATTCGTGCCCGGAGAACGTCTGCCTGCCAGGGGGCGAGTTTTCGACGCAGGGGGAGTGGTTTCGTAAGTGGGAGTGGGGAACGTTTGTCGACGGGTTTGGGCAGCACTTCGCGATCACTGAGCCCAGAAATGTCGATGAGAACTGACAACGCTTCGGGAGGAAGTGGCCCTTCCTGTTTTCGGCAGGGTGATCGGGAGCCACCGGGGCAACGAGATCGGGAGCCAGTTGTGCTTTTGTGAAATCAAGCCCAGGAGGCTTTGCCGAGTCATCCGGCGAGATACACCCCCGTCACCTCATCGAGCGATGTCCGATGCGACTCCTGACGACGCTGGTACGTGGGCCAAGCGGAGGGCAGCGAATTCATCAGCGATCATGTAGTTGTGACTCTTAGCGAGACCCTCGATCGTGTGGATGCCGACCTTGCCGCGGGACGGGTCCCCCTGGCCCGGCAGCGGCTGCGAGGCCTGGTGTCCTCCTTCCCCCAGGACCTGCTGCTGCGGCGCCGTCTGGGCGATATCTACCGGCTGTACGGAGAGCCGGTGGAAGTCGGCCGGTGGATGTATCTCGAAGCGGACCGGGACCCGGCGGAGACGGCCGCTTTCGAGGAGCGGTATGCCATGCCGCTGCGGCGGATGCGGGCGCTGGCCTGGCATGCGCCTGAATCCATAGCCGGCACCGCGTTCGCGGCCCAGCAGCTGGAAGCCGTGCGCAAAGCCGGCTCGGCCTACCTCGGTCGCTCCGTCGAGTGGACCGCGATCCCCCTCGACCGCGATGACGAGCCGGAAGACGAGAGGATTCCGTTCACCGGGCGTCTCGTCGGCGTCGGCGTGGCTCTGGGCATGGTTCTGATGGTGCTGGGCTTCTTCGCCGTCTGGGTGTTCGGCTTCGTCACTTTCGTCCGCTGGCTCTGGCGGTAAGACGGACAGCAGCAACCAGACGCGCGCCCGTCGCAAAACACCCTCGATCTTGGAGCGTGCAGGGCGCGAGAGCCCACCAGGAGCAGACCGACGATGTCTTCGCGACCTCTCGCCCAGCCTGTGATCCGGTCGATTACCTCGTCGATCTCAGCGACCCGCTCCGACGACAGCGCGCTTGTCGGTGGGCCGGGGCGGCGCGTCAAGGGCGCTCTTGGGCGGCTGAGCGCCAGCTCGATATGTTGCGCTTCATCGCCCCGTCCGTGAACTCCAGCAGCACCACCGCCGTCATGTGGCTCTTCCAGTGCCGCAGTTCCGCCTCGTTGAACAGCTCCGGCTCGCCCGCCAGCGGCAGGTCGACGGAGGTGTGGTGTTTCGGCCAGATTCGCAGTGCTTGCTCGAACAAGCGTCCCACTTGGGTGGGCCTCTTTGGTGCACTTAGGCCGTGTCTTGTGGCCAAAGGGGAGGTCACGTCCGCTGGAGTGG
>NZ_JAGGPC010000099.1:0-19380 GCF_018614005.1 Streptomyces sp. ISL-99 | reverse complement strand
TGGTGCGGGGCTTTTCTGCGTTTTCAGGCAATTCAAGGCCCTGCCGCCCGTCGGCAGGGCCTTTCTTTTGGGCCGTCTCTGGGCTGCTACAGGCGGCCTGCCGCTTTCAGTGCGAGGTAGGCGTCAGCCAGAGCCGGGGCCAGGTCGTCGGGGGTGGCGTCGACGACGGTGACATTGTGGCGGGTGAGTTTCTCCGCTGTGCGGCGGCGCTGTTCCTGGGCCTGGGTGCCTGCGGCGGCCTCGTAGACCGCGTCCACTGTGCCGAGGCCGGATGCCATCTGTTCGACGCGAGGGTCGGCCACGGAGGCCACCAGGACGGTGTGGCGCCTGGTGAGCTGCGGGAGTACCGGAAGGATGCCTTCTTCGACCGGGGCGGCGTCCAAGCCGGTCAGCAGCACGATCAGGGACCCCCGGGGAGCGTTGGCCAGGGCTGTGGCGCTGAGGCCCCGGGCGTCGGTTTCCACCAGCGCGGGCTCCAGTGGGGCCAGCGCGTTGACGAGAGCCGGCAGGACGTCTCCTCCGGTGCGGCCCTGGGCCTGGGCGCGAAGGCGGCGGTCGTAGGCCAGGAGGTCCACTCGGTCGCCGGCGCGCGAGGCGAGAGCCGCGAGGAGAAGCGCCGCGTCCATCGAGGCGTCCAGGCGTGGTACGTCGCCGACGCGGCCGGCGGAGGTGCGGCCGGTGTCGAGGACGATCAGGATGTGGCGGTCGCGTTCCGGGCGCCAGGTGCGTACGGCGACGGTGTTCTGCCGGGCGGTAGCGCGCCAGTCGATGGAGCGGGTGTCGTCGCCCGGAACGTAGTCGCGGAGGCTGTCGAATTCGGTGCCCTCGCCGCGCGTCAGGACGCTCGTGCGGCCGTCGAGTTCGCGGAGGCGGGCCAGCTTGGACGGGAGGTGCTTCCGGCTCGTGAAAGGGGGAAGGACGCGTACCGTCCAGGGGACTCGGTGGCTGCCCTGGCGGGCGGCGAGACCGAGCGGTCCGTACGAGCGGACAGTGATGCGTTCCGAGTGGCGATCGCCGCGGCGGGTGGGGCGCAGTGTGGTGGTGAGACGGCGGCGCTCCCCGGCGGGGACTGTCAGCTTGTGGCGTGACGCTGCCTGCTCCGTGCCTGTGGGCCAGCTGCTGGGCGGCCACGCGTCGCGGAGCTGGGCGCGCAGGGGGCGGCCCGTGGGGTTCGTGACGGTCAGCTCGATTTCGGCACCGTCACCCAATCGAACTGACGTGTCACCACTTCGGGTGAAACGAAGCTTTCGCACTGGCACGGCCAGGGCGTAGTCGCACAGAATTGCGAGTGTGAGGGGAGCGTTCATGGCGAGGACCCCGGACCAGTTCGGCGCGAGGATGCCGATGGGGATCGCGCCGAGGGCCGCGAGGAGTGCGCTTCGTCCGGTGAGGGCCACAGTCATCGCCTCAGCGGGGGACGGGGACGTGGGCGAGGATCGCGGTGATGACGGAGTCTGCGGTGACTCCTTCCATCTCGGCCTCGGGCCGGAGCTGGATGCGGTGGCGCAGGGTGGGGAGGGCCAGGGCCTTCACATCGTCGGGGATGACGTAGTCCCGGCCGGTGAGCCAGGCCCAGGCGCGGGCGGTGGAGAGCAGGGCTGTGGCGCCTCGGGGAGAGACGCCAAGAGTGAGCGAGGGGGATTCTCGGGTGGCACGGCAGATATCGACGACGTAACCGGTGATCTCCGCGGAGACCGCGGTCTTGGCCACGGCCGCGCGGGCCGCTTCCAGGTCGGCAGGGCCGGCGGCCGGGCGTAGGCCCGCTGCTTGCAGGTCGCGGGGGTTGAAGCCCTCCGCGTGGCGGGTCAGTACGCCGATCTCGTCCTCGCGAGACGGGAGCGGGACCGTGAGCTTGAGGAGAAAGCGGTCCAGTTGGGCCTCGGGGAGGGGGTAAGTGCCCTCGTACTCCACGGGGTTCTGGGTCGCCGCGACCAGGAAGGGGTCGGGCAGGGGGCGGGGCGTGCCGTCGACTGTGACCTGGCGCTCCTCCATGGCTTCCAGGAGGGATGCCTGGGTCTTGGGGGGCGTGCGGTTGATTTCGTCGGCGAGCAGCAGGTTGGTGAAGACCGGGCCGGGCTGGAAGGAGAACTCGGCGGTGCGGGCGTCGTAGACCAGGGAGCCCGTGACATCGCTGGGCATGAGGTCGGGGGTGAACTGGACGCGCTTGGTGTCCAGTTCGAGGGAGGCCGCGAGTGCGCGGACGAGCAGCGTCTTGGCTACTCCTGGGACTCCTTCGAGCAGAACATGGCCTCGGCAGAGCAGGGCCACGACCAGCCCGGTGACAGCGGGGTCCTGGCCGACCACGGCCTTGGCGATCTCGGTGCGCAGTGCTTCGAGGGAGGCTCGGGCGCGGTCTGGGGTCTCTGCGGGCTGGGCGCTCATGAAGCGCGTACCTCTCTTTCGAGGGCGTCGAGTTCGTCTGCCAGGCGGATGAGGCCGGCGTCGTCCGAGGGGGCGGTGCCGAAGAGGAGGGCCGGGAGATCCTGGCTGGTCGTCGGCAGATGGGATGAGACGGCTGGGATCAGTGCGTCGGAGGCGTGGGCCCGCGAGGCGGATACGCCGAGAAGGGGGGCCAGGCGGGTGCGGGTTGCCGAGCGGAGGGCCGCGGCCGCGCGGTCACGGGCGTCGGCCCTGCGGTAGAGACGGGCGCGGCCCTCGGTGGTCTCGGAGGCACGGACGGCTACGGGGAGCTGTTCGGTGACGAGGGGGCCGAGTCGCCGGGCGCGCCAGATGGCGGCGAGTACGGCGGCGAGGGCGAGTTGGAGCGTTGCCCAGAGCCAGCCGGGAGGGACCAGGTCGTAGAAGCTGCTTTCGCCGCCGTTGTTGGCGGAGGCGTCGCCGAGCGAGGGGAGGTACCAGACGAGATGAGGCCGGGAGCCGAGGAGTTGAAGGGCGAGCGAGGCGTTGCCCTGCTTGTCGAGGCGGTCGTTGTAGAGGATGTCCGGCGCGCCCAGCAGGACGGTGTCGCCGCCTGTCGTGTCCGGTACGCGCAGGAGGGTGGCGAGGCCGTCGCTGAGGTAGCAGGCGTCGGCGGCGGCGGCCTCGGAGGTGTAGCGGTGCCCGCCGGTGTCGGCGTCGCCGGCGCGGAGCGCGGCGGGCAGCGAGCACTGGGGGGATCGAGGCGACACGGGGGTGCGCTTCTCGACGCGTACGCCGGGGGCGAGGGTGCGGGCGGAAGGGGCGCGGGGGGCGAGGAGCACCGTACGGGACGCGGATTCGCTCATGGTGGTGCGGAGTTGGCGCTGCTGCCGGTCCGTCAGCAGGTCGGGGTCCGTCACCAGGAGAGTGGTGCCGGGGGTCACCGCCTCCGTGGCCTCGTCGAGAGTGGTGACCACCCTGGTGCTGACGCCGCGGTCCTTGAGCAGTTCGGCGACGGCGCGGCTGCCGTAGGGGTCCGCGGAGCGCGGGTCCAGTCGGCCGTGCTGGTCGCCGGTGCGTACGGCGGCGATGGCGATGCCGGCGACCAGGATGATGAGCAGCCCCAGGAGGAGGCCGCGGTTGCGCGTCCAGACCTGGCGGGCGGTGGGGGAGGCCGAGGTGGAGCGGGTGGGAGCTCCGGTCATTCGGCAGCTCCTTGGGCCGCGCCGCTGAGCAGTGGCTTTGTCCGTTCGACGTCGGAGTCGAGTTCGCTCAGGCGCTGGTATGCCTGCTCGTCGGCGGTGCGGCCGCCGTATGTGACGTCGTCGAACTCGCGGGCCGCGGCGCGCAGTCGGCCGGCGTGGCCGGGCAGGGACTGTCCGGCTTCCGCGGCCGCCTCGTCGGCGGTGCGGCCGGGGCGCGGGTCGAGGAGGGCACGTTCTTCCAATGAGCGTACGACGGCCCGCATCCGTTCCTGGACGGCCTGGTTCCAGCGGTGCGCGGCGGCGTGTGCCTCGGCGGCGGTCCGGTGCTCCGCCGCACTGCGCGGGCCTTCGTCGAACAGCGTCCCTTCGGAGGGAGGGGTGCGCTGCGGGGTGCCGAGCCGCAGCCACAGGCCGGCGGCGAGGAGCACGACGAATACGACGACGACCACGAGCCCCACCGCGCCTCCCGGTGTGGCTCCGGACGCCGCGCTGAACAGGTCGTTGACCCATTCCCAGAAGCGGTCTATGGCGCGCTCGAGGAAGCTCGGGTCGTTCTCGTGGTACATCGGCTTGGACAGTTCGCGCTCCGCGGCCTCGCGGGCCGGGACACGCGGAGTGTCCACCGGTACGTCGCCCACGTCGTCGCTTGCGCGGGCCCAGAGGCCCGCTGCTGTCCTGCCCCCCGCTGTGGACACCGCATCAGCTCCCGGGTGTGTTGTCGGTGGGCTGCTCGGGGCTGTAGCCGGGGATACCCGCGGCGCGGGCGAGTTCGAGGTCGAGAGCCTCACGGCGGATGCGCTGGTCCACGTAGAGCAGGACACTCACGCCGGCGGAGATCGGGTAGGTGATCGAGGAGGCGATCACGGCGCCGATGCCGGTGATGATGAGGAAGGGCCAGCCGAACTCCGGAGTCCTGCCGCTGAACAGTCCGTCCAGGCCGTCGTCCGCGGCGTAGGCGATGAGGCCGAACGGCACGGCGATGATCATTGCCACGATGAAGGTCAGCAGCGCCGTGAGCAGCACGATGCCGAAGATCCGCCACCATGCGCCGCTGACCAGCTTGGCCGAGCGGCTCAGGGACTTCATGATGCTCTGCCTCTCCAGCATCAGTGCGGGGGAGGCGAGGCTGAACCGGATCATCAGCCACACGACGACGACGAAGGCCGCGAGACCGAGGAGCAGCGAAAGGGCGGTGCCCACGCCGCCACCCAGCAGGAGGCCGGGCAGGATGCCGACCGTCATGATCGCGAAGGCCATGAGGGGGAGCAGCAGGGTCAGGCCGAGCAGCTGCGGCAGCCGGGGCTTGGCCTCGCGCCAGGCGTCGGCGAGCGTCACCGGGCGGCCGAGCACGGACCGGCTGATCACCATGGTGAGCAGCGCGGTGGTGAAGAGCGTGCCGATGAGCGTGATCGCGAACGTGGGGGCCGAGTTGATCAGGGTGCTCTGCATTACGTCGACGGACTGGCTGAGGGCCTCGGCCGGCGTGGCGTTCGGGTTGACCTCGGGCGGTGCGGGGAGCAGGTAGCGCTGGATCAGGATGTCGCAGATCTGTGTGATCACCGCGACGGTGACCGTGATGCCGAGAACGGTGCGCCAGTGCGCGCGCAGGGTCGACACCGCTCCGTCCAGGATCTCGCCGACGCCGAGCGGGCGCAGCGGGATCACTCCGGGCTTCGCGGCGGGGGGAGGGCCGCCCCAGCCGCCTCCCTGGGGCCTGCCGCCCCAGTTCGGCGCGGGCTGCTGCTGCGGCGGGCCGGGGGGCGTGTCCTGGCCGCTGGGCGCGGACCACTGGCCTGCCGGGGGCTGCTCCTTCGACCACTTCGACGCGGCATCGCTCTGGTCGGTGGGCTCGGCAGGCCGGGGCACGCCCGGCTTCTGGCCGTCGGAGGGGGCAGATCCGGGCGAGGCCCAGCCCGGAGACTCGTTCATTGTTGCTCCTTCACGGTGCCCGTCCGCGGTCGCGGCGGCAGGTTGGCAGCCATCGTGTCATGGGGCACCCGTCGGCGGACCGGGCCCCGTATCTCCTTCGCACCTTCAATTGTCGGTGCCTCAGCGGGCAGACTGGGCAGATGGCTGATCAGGACGCGCAATTCCCGGCGGGCGCCGAGCCGCCCGCTCTCCCTACGCTGCGCTGGGAGGAGCCGCCCGAGGGGCCCGTGCTGGTGCTGCTCGACCAGACCCGGCTCCCCGCGGAGGAGGTCGAGCTCGTCTGCACGGATGTGCCCGCGCTGGTGCAGGCCATCCAAGTGCTGGCCGTTCGTGGCGCACCATTGCTGGGCCTGGCCGGCGCCTACGGCGTGGCTCTGGCCGCCGCGCGCGGGTACGACGTGGAGGAGGCCGTGGCGCTGCTGGAGCGGGCGCGGCCCACCGCTGTGAACCTCGGCTCCGGTGTACGGCATGCGGCAGCGGCGTACCGGGAAGCCGTCGCGAAGGGCGCGGGCAGTGAGCAGGCGGCGGCGTCTGCGCTGGCGGCGGCGCGGGAGCTGCACCGGGCCGACGCCGAGGCCAGTGTGCGGATGGCGGCGCACGGGCTGGCTCTCCTGCAGGAACTGGTGCCGGGAGGCGGGCACCGCATCCTGACCCACTGCAACACCGGGGCGCTGGTCTCGGGCGGTGAGGGCACCGCGTTCGCGGTGGCGCTGGCCGCGCACCGGACGGGCAGGCTGCGGCGGCTGTGGGTCGACGAGACGCGCCCGCTGCTGCAGGGGGCCCGGCTCACGACGTACGAGGCCGCGCGGCACGGCATGGCGTACACACTGCTCACGGACAACGCCGCGGGTTCGCTCTTCGCCGCCGGTGAGGTGGACGCCGTACTCATCGGGGCGGACCGGATCGCGGCCGACGGTTCGGTGGCGAACAAGGTGGGGAGCTATCCGCTCGCGGTACTGGCCAAGTACCACCACGTGCCGTTCATCGTGGTCGCGCCCCTGAGCACCGTGGATCTCGCTACCCCGGACGGTGCGTCCATCGAGGTGGAGCAGCGGTCGGGTCAGGAGGTGACAGAGTTCACCGTGCCGTCGGTCCTGGTGGCTGGATCTGATGCCGGGATCGGGGCCGGGATGCCTGTGGCTCCGCTGGGGACACAGGCGTACAACCCGGCCTTCGACGTAACGCCGCCAGAACTGGTGACCGCGATCGTCACGGAGCAGGGTGCAATTTCCCCGGTCACGGGGGCCGCACTGGCGGATCTGTGTGCCAGGTCACGCCAGGTAACGATTAGCTAATGGGATGATGTCGTTTATGAAGGGACGCGTCCTTGTCGTCGACGACGACACCGCACTGGCCGAGATGCTCGGCATTGTGCTGCGTGGTGAAGGTTTTGAGCCGTCGTTCGTAGCGGATGGCGACAAGGCACTTGCTGCATTCAGGGAGGCCAAGCCTGACCTGGTGCTGCTGGATCTCATGCTGCCCGGACGGGACGGCATCGAAGTCTGCCGGCTGATCCGGGCCGAGTCCGGGGTGCCGATCGTCATGCTCACCGCCAAGAGCGACACCGTAGATGTGGTGGTGGGGCTGGAGTCCGGTGCTGACGACTACATCGTCAAGCCCTTCAAGCCCAAGGAGCTCGTCGCCCGTATCAGGGCGCGACTGAGGAGGTCGGAGGAGCCGGCGCCGGAACAGCTGGCGATCGGGGACCTGGTCATTGACGTGGCCGGCCATTCCGTGAAGCGGGAGGGGCAGTCCATCGCCCTGACCCCGCTCGAGTTCGACCTGCTGGTCGCGCTCGCCCGTAAGCCCTGGCAGGTGTTCACCCGCGAGGTGCTGCTGGAGCAGGTGTGGGGTTACCGCCATGCCGCGGACACCCGGCTGGTCAATGTCCATGTCCAGCGGTTGCGGTCCAAGGTCGAGAAGGACCCGGAGCGGCCGGAGATCGTTGTGACCGTCCGCGGGGTCGGCTACAAGGCCGGACCGAGCTGACATGACCCGAGGCAGCGCTGCTCCGATGCCCGGGGGGCCGGGAGTCCGTACGGAGCGGGCTGCCGGTCCTCGGCGAAGGACGTCCAGGGCCGGACGACTCCTGCGGCGCAGTCCCGCGCTGCGGCTCTTCGCGCGCTGGGTGCGCCGGCCGCTGCTGCCGTCGTTGCGGCTGTGGCGGCGGAACATCCAGCTGCGGGTGGTCGTCGGCTCGCTGCTGATGTCGCTCGGAGTGGTGCTGCTGCTCGGGTTCGTCGTGATGTGGCAGGTGCGCAACGGCCTGCTCGACGCGAAGCAGGAGGCCGCCCAGAGCCAGGCGGCCGGTGGATTCGACGTGGCGGAGGAGAAGGCCCGTACCGTCGCGGGAACGGGTGCCAGCGACAGCTCGGAGGCCAGGGCCGCCGCGCGGAACTCCACCAACTGGAGGACCGAGCTCGTGGAGCAGCTCGCCAGCGGTGGCCGGCAGGCCTTCCATGTCGTGGCACTGAGCGCCAATTCGGACGACGAGAGCTCCAGCAACCGCGGGCCGCGTGCGTCGGGTGGCGTGAACCAGAGCGCGAGCGTGCCGCAGGAGCTGCGGGACGCGATCGACCAGGGGACCGGCAAGGCGTACAAGGCCTTCGTCCGGATCACGTACACGGACGCGCAGGACCCCGAGCCTGGTCTCGTCATCGGCAAGCAGCTGAACGACAACAGTGGGCAGCCGTATCAGCTCTACTACCTCTTCCCGCTGACGCAGGAGGAGGAGTCGCTCAGCCTGGTGAAGACCACGCTCGCCACCGCGGGAGTGTTCGTCGTGGTGCTGTTCGGGGGCATCGCCTGGCTGGTCGTACGGCAGGTCGTCACGCCGGTGCGGATGGCCGCCGGGGTCGCCGAGCGGCTGTCCGCGGGCCGGCTCCAGGAGCGTATGAAGGTCACGGGCGAGGACGACATCGCGCGCCTCGGCGAGGCCTTCAACAAGATGGCGCAGAACTTGCAGGTCAAGATCCAGCAGCTGGAGGAGCTGTCCCGGCTCCAGCGGCGCTTCGTCTCGGACGTCTCGCACGAGCTGCGTACGCCGCTGACGACGGTGCGGATGGCCGCTGACGTCATTCATGAGGCGCGCGGCGACTTCGACCCGGTGACGGCGCGGTCCGCCGAGCTGCTCGCCGGGCAGCTGGACCGCTTCGAGTCGCTGCTCGCCGACCTGCTGGAGATCAGCCGGTTCGACGCGGGCGCCGCGGCTCTGGAGGCGGAGCCGATAGACCTGCGTGAGGTCGTACGCCGGGTCATCGAGGGCGCCGAGCCGCTGGCCGAGCGCAAGGGCACCCGGATACGGGTGACCGGCGACGAGCAGCCGGTCGTCGCCGAGGCCGATGCCCGGCGGGTGGAGCGCGTACTGCGCAATCTCGTGGTCAACGCCGTCGAGCACGGTGAGGGCCGGGACGTCGTGGTCCGGCTGGGAGCCGCGGGCGGCGCTGTCGCCGTGGCGGTGCGTGACTACGGCGTGGGGCTCAAGCCGGGCGAGGCGACCCGGGTGTTCAACCGCTTCTGGCGGGCCGACCCGGCGCGTGCGCGTACCACCGGCGGTACGGGCCTCGGCCTGTCCATCGCCGTGGAGGACGCGCGCCTGCACGGCGGCTGGCTGCAGGCGTGGGGAGAGCCGGGCGGCGGATCGCAGTTCCGGCTGACGCTGCCGCGTACGGCGGACGAGTCGCTGCGCGGATCCCCGATCCCGCTGGAGCCCGAGGACTCGCGGCGTGCGCGCGAGCGCGCGGAGGCAGACAGCAGGATCACGGGGGACAAGCGGGGCGCCGGCGCCAACCGGCTCGCGACGGTGCCCGCACAGCCGCGCGCCGAGCGGTCGCCGCTGCCCGCGGTGCCCCGTGCGGCGCCCGCGGCGGATCCGACTGCGCTGCCGGGCAGCGGAGCCCGGGTGGTGGCGCGTCCGGCGGGTGACGGTGACAGTTCATCGCAGGCGGAGCGGAAGGACATCACCCGTGGGCACTGAGCGATGGAGCGGCGGCCGGTGGCGGGCGCCGCGGACGGCGGTGCTGCTCGGGTGCGCAGGTCTGCTGCTGGCGGGCTGCGCCTCCATGCCGGACAGCGGTGACGTGGAGGCCGTGGAGGCGTCCCCGCGCGGTGACTCCCAGGTGCGGGTGTACGGGATGGCGCCGAGGAAGGGTGCGCAGCCCAACGAGATCGTCGAGGGTTTCCTGGAGGCGATGACGGGGGACGACCCCCAGTTCGCCACGGCCCGCAAGTACCTGACGAAGAAGGCTTCCAAGAACTGGAACCCCACCCAGGTCACGGTGCTGGACAACGGCCCGGTGCCCCAGGACCAGCGGGCCAATGACCGCGAGGGCGGGGCGTATACGTACGCGCTGACCGGCACGAAGATCGCCGAGGTGAACGAGCAGCGCGCGTACCAGCCGGTCAACAGCTCGTATCACGAGACGCTCCATCTCAGTAGGCAGAACGGCCCGGACGGCAAGGAGTGGCGCATCGACGGCCTGCCGCAGGGCCTGGTGCTCGGCGAGTCGGACTTCGAGCGCATCTATCACTCCGTCAACAAGTACTACTTCGCTTCCGGTACGTCGTCGGAGCGGACCGGCGCGGCCCACCCGTGGCTGGTCGCCGACCCGGTGTACGTGCGCAAGCGCATGGACCCGCAGACCCAGATGGACCAGGTGACGCAGACGGTCGAGGCGCTGCTGAGCGGTCCGACCAACTGGCTGAAGCCGGTGGTCGGTTCGAGCTTCCCCACGGGTACGGCGCTGAAGCTGGAGGAGGGCGCCAAGTCACTGGCGTTCGACGACCGCAACGCTCTCAAGGTGCCGCTCAACGAGAAGGCGTCCAACGTCGGGCAGAAGCGGTGCCGGGAGATGGCCGCCCAACTGCTCTTCACCCTGCGCGACCTGACGTCGTACCGGGTCGGGCAGGTGGAGCTGCAGCGGTCGGACGGCTCGACGCTGTGCGTACTCGGAGGGGATCAGGCGGAGGACTTCGCTCCGGAACGCGCTTCGGGGAGCCCGGACTACCAGTACTTCCTCGACACGAAGCAGCGTCTCGTACGGATGGTGGGAAGCACCGAGAACACCGGCGCCGACGAGGAGGCCGAACCGGTGCCGGGGCCGCTCGGCAGCGGCGAGCGGCGCCTGAGCTCGGTCGCGGTGGCGCGCAACGAACGGCACGCGGCGGGGGTCTCGCACGACGCGCGCTCGCTGTATGTGGCGTCCGTCGTCTCCGGCAGTGAGCCGCGGGAGCCGGTGCTGACCAGCAGCGGCAAGCAGGAGAAGGACCGGCTCTCGGCGCCGAGCTGGGACGGCCGGGGCGACCTGTGGGTGGCGGACCGCGACCCGCGTCAGCCGCGGCTGCTGCGCCTGGCGGGCGGCGAGGGCGAGCCGGACGAGGTCACGGGCGTCGACGGCCTCGACGGGGCTCGTATCGAGGCTCTGAAGGTGTCGGCGGACGGCGTACGGATCGCGCTGCTGGTGTCGCAGGACGGCCGGACGACCTTGAAGCTCGGCCGGATCGAGCGGCGCGGGCCCGAGGACAAGCCGGAGGTGTCCGTCACCGACCTGCGGCCCATCGCGCCGCAGATGGAAGAAGTGACGGCCGTGTCCTGGGCCGGGCGCAGCCGCCTGGTGGTGGTCGGCCGCGAGTCCGGCGGGGTGCAGCAGCTGCGGTATCTGCAGACGGACGGTTCGACGTCGGACGCCCAGTCGGTGCCGGGTGCGAACAGGGTGACGGCGGTCGCTTCGGCGGACGACAACCGGCTGCCGCTGCTGGCGCACTCGCTGGAGGACGGCATTGTGCGGCTGCCACCCGGCGCGAACTGGAAGACCGTGGTCAGCGAGGGCTCGTCCCCGGTCTATCCGGGATAGCTCCCTCGGCTCCGCTCCTTGCCGCCTCCGCGATTCACCGCCTCCGCGATCGGGTTTTCCACAGGGGTGGTTGCCGGGCGCCCGGCTGGGCACAGTGGAAGCCATGCACGGATGGTGGCGGGAGGTCGCCGGTCTGGTGCTGCCGGTCGCGTGCGGCGGCTGCGGCAGGCCGCGCACGGCGCTGTGCGCCCAGTGCGGGCAGGCGTTGTACGGCGCTGCGGCGCGCCGGGTGCACCCGTGGCCGGAGCCGCCGGGGCTGCCGGTGGTCCATGCCGCCGCTCCGTACGAGGACGCGGTACGGGCGGTGCTGCTCGGCCACAAGGAGCGGGGCGCATTGGGGCTCGCGGGGGCGCTTGGGGGCGCACTGGCGGGCGCAGTGCGGGCCGCGGTGACCGGTATGCCGACTGGGGCGGCGGGGCCGCTGCTGCTCGTACCCGTGCCGTCCGCCCGCAGCTCGGTCAGAGCGCGCGGGCACGATCCTGCGCGCCGGATCGCGCTGGCGGCCGCGGGGCAGTTGCGGCGCGCCGGGGTGCCGGCCCGCGTGCTGGCCGTGCTCAGGCAGCGGAGGGCCGTGAGCGACCAGGCGGGCCTGAGCGCCCGCGAGCGGGCGGCGAACCTGGCGGGTGCCCTGGAGGTCGTCGCCGGGGGCGGGCGGCTCCTGGAGGGCGGCCGGGCCGTGCTGGTGGACGATCTCATGACAACGGGGGCCTCGCTCGCGGAGGCAGCCCGTGCACTGAGTGCCACCCAGGAACGGCTGAATTCCGCATCCGGACGGTTGAACGCGGCGGTGGTCGCGGCGCCGTCGCTCTCGTTCGTAATAAACCGGAACTGACGGGGAACTCGGATCGTTGCAGGTGAAGAGAGGGGAAAAGCACTTGAATGGAGGTACGCGCCGGTAGCGGGTGCCGACAAGCGTCCGAGCGAGCTATGTTCGGTTGTGAGGAAAAGCAGACCCTGCGCCTCACCTGTCCGGACGGCTACGCTTCGGGATTCTCTTCAGCCCGAAGTCGATGGGGTGGGGATCTTGTCGACTGGGGAGGAGGAGGTGAAAGTCACCAAGTCCGAGGTTCCGGAGTTCACCGGAACCTGGTGCGAAAGGGAGACGCTCCGCCGTTGAGCGGGGCTATCCGGGAACGGAGTTCTGCGTGGACATCGTCGTCAAGGGCCGCAAGACCGAGGTGCCCGAGAGGTTCCGCAAGCACGTGGCCGAGAAGCTGAACCTGGAGAAGATCCAGAAGCTCGACGGCAAGGTGATCAGCCTGGACGTCGAGGTGTCCAAGGAGCCCAACCCGCGGCAGGCCGACCGTTCCGACCGTGTGGAGATCACGCTTCGCTCGCGTGGCCCGGTCATCCGGGCCGAGGCGTCTGCCGCCGATCCGTATGCGGCGCTGGACCTCGCAACGGGCAAGCTCGAGGCGCGGATGCGCAAGCAGCACGACAAGCGCCACACGCGTCGCGGCAACGGCCGGATTTCGGCCGCCGAGGTCGGTGCGACGGTGCCGGGCGCCGCAGCCATCAACGGCAATGGGGTGCTCGTCGCCGAGGAGGCGCCGCCAACCATCCCCACCACCAGGATCGGACCGCTCGAAGTACAGGGCGAAGGACCGTTGGTGGTCCGCGAGAAGACGCACGTCGCGGCGCCGATGTCGCTCGACCAGGCGCTCTACGAGATGGAGCTCGTCGGGCACGACTTCTACCTCTACGTCGACTCCGAGACGAAGGAGCCGAGTGTCGTCTACCGACGGCACGCCTACGACTACGGTGTCATCCGCCTGACGACCGACCCCCTGGCCGAAACCGAGGCGGGCGGCGCCGGCGGTGCACTCGGCGGGTGATCCGCAGGGCACGCTGAACCAACGAGGGCAGCGCGCCGTACCCATCTGTGGTGGTGGCCCCTGGAGAGCGCCCGTGCGCCCCCCAGGGGCACCATCGTTCGACCGCAGGATCACCGCTCCGTCGTCCGGGCATGAAATCATGGCGTTGCAAGCCAATCGGTGCTCTGCACACTGTGGTTGGGGCAGCTCATGAATTTCGGGCCACGGCCTTCAGGGGGAGGAACGATGGCGGACAGCTTCGGTCCGGTGCACGACGGGTCCGACATGGAGGACGCCGACGGTGCCGGCGGTCCCGGTGCGGACACCGGGGGGTCGCGCAAGGAACCCATCAGGGTGCTGGTCGTGGACGATCACGCCCTGTTCCGCCGGGGGCTGGAGATCGTCCTCGCGCAGGAGGAGGACATCCAGGTCGTCGGCGAGGCCGCGGACGGGGCGGAGGCCGTGGACAAGGCCGCCGATCTGCTGCCGGACATCGTGCTGATGGACGTACGGATGCCCAAGCGCGGTGGCATCGAGGCATGCACCTCGATCAAGGAGGTGGCCCCCAGCGCGAAGATCATCATGCTGACGATCAGCGACGAGGAGGCGGACCTCTACGACGCGATCAAGGCGGGTGCGACGGGGTATCTCCTCAAGGAGATCTCCACGGACGAGGTGGCCACCGCGATCCGTGCGGTGGCCGACGGCCAGTCCCAGATCAGCCCGTCGATGGCGTCCAAGCTCCTCACCGAGTTCAAGTCGATGATCCAGCGCACCGACGAGCGCCGGCTCGTCCCCGCGCCGCGGCTGACCGAGCGGGAGCTCGAGGTCCTCAAGCTGGTCGCGACCGGCATGAACAACCGCGACATCGCCAAGGAGTTGTTCATCTCCGAGAACACGGTGAAGAACCACGTCCGGAACATCCTGGAGAAGCTGCAGCTGCACTCCAGGATGGAGGCGGTCGTTTACGCGATGCGCGAGAAGATTCTGGAGATCAGGTAGCCGGTGCGTCGCGGGTGGGGCGGCTGGGGGTCTGGGGGTTATCCCCCAGGGGGAGCAGCCGCGATGCGCGAGAAGATTCTGGAGATCAGGTGAGGCGGCCTGCGGGTCAGGTCAGGCTGGTCAGTTCGGCGGTCAGCGGCTCGCGCAGCTCCGGAGCGTCCACACGCTCCAGTCGTACGTTCGTGCAGCCGACCCACTCCGCAGCCTGAACCAGGGCCTCGGCCATCGGCCGGACCGCCTTGCGGCTCACCAGCGAGACCTGCCGGGCCACCAGCGTCTTCCCCTCGCGCGCCGGGTCGACCCGGCCCAGCAGCCGGCCGCCGGTGAGCAGCGGCATGGCGAAGTACCCGTGTATCCGCTGGGGCTTGGGTACGTAGGCCTCCAGGCGGTGGGTGAAGCCGAAGATCCGCTCGGTGCGCGGGCGGTCCCAGATGAGGGAGTCGAAGGGCGACAGCAGCGTCGTGCGGTGGCGCCCGCGCGGGGTGCTCGCCAGTGCCTCGGGGGCCGCCCAGGCGGGCTTGGCCCAGCCCTCGACCTCGACCGGGACCAGACCCGACTCGGCGATCACGGCGTCGACCTGCTCGCCCTTGAGGCGGTGGTAGTCGGCGATGTCGGCCCGCGTGCCGACGCCGAGGGACTGTCCGGACAGCCGCACGAGGCGGCGAAGGCACTCGGTGTCATCCAGGTCGTCGTGGTAGACGGCGTCCGGGACGGCGCGCTCGGCCAGGTCGTAGACCCGCTTCCAGCCGCGCCGCTCGGTGCACACCACCTCGCCGTACATCAGCGCGCGCTCGACGGCGACCTTCGACTCCGACCAGTCCCACCACTCGCCCTTGTTCTTCGCGCCGCCCAAATCCGTGGCCGTCAGCGGGCCTTCGGCGCGCAGCTGCTTGATCACCGTGTCGTACGCGCCGTCCGGCAGGTCGTGGGACCAGTGCGGGCGGTCGCGGTAGGCGCGGCGGCGGAAGGCGAAGTGCGGCCATTCCTCCATGGGCAGGATGCAGGCGGCGTGCGACCAGTACTCGAAGGCGTGAGCGCCGGTCCAGTAGGCGCTGTCGACGGTCGTGCGGCCTACGGCGCCGAGGCGGGCGTACGGAATCAGCTCGTGCGAGCGGGCCAGCACGGAGATCGTGTCGAGCTGCACCGCGCCCAGGTGGCGCAGCACGCCGCGCACGCCGGCCCGCCGGTCCGGCGCGCCCAGGAAACCCTGGGCGCGCAGGGCGATCCTGCGGGCTTCGTCGGCGGACAGGGAAACGGCGGGCGGCGGCAGGCTGGTCATGGCCGCAGCCTAAGCGCCGCCACTGACAACGCGCCCTGGCCCGGGGGGATGCAGGCCTGGGGGACAGGCCCGGGGGAGTCAGGCTTCAGGGCTGCGTGGGCAGGTACGGGCTGGCCGACGGCAGTCCGAGGTCGGACGGGAGCAGCGCGCCGGCCCAGCCGTCGCGGCGTACCTCCTTGTTCGTGATGCCGGCGCGCTGGATGCCTTCGATGACGAAGCCGATCTTCTCGGCCACCGCGCGCGACGCCTCGTTTCCGATCTCGGCGCGCCACTCCAGGCGTTCCACGCCCGCCGTGGTGAAGGCCCAGTGGGCGACGGCCCGCACCGCTTCCGTGACGTAGCCGCGGCCGCGGTGCTCCTTCGCCGTCCAGTACCCGATCTCCGCGGCGCCCTCGCCGCGCGTGATCGTCGACACCGCCGCCGCCAGTTCGCCGCTGTCCCGGGTGAGGACCGCGAAGGCATACACCGTGTCGTAGTGCCAGCCGTCCGGGACGATCCTGCCGATGAAGCCCTCCGCGTGCTCGCGTTCGTACGGCGAGGGGATCGACGTCCAGCGCTGGATGTCGGGGTCCTGACAGGCCTGGTAGACGGCTTCGGTGTCGGCGGGCTCGAAGGGGCGCAGCAGCAGACGCTCGGTGGTGAGGATGGTGGGCTCCATCGGCTGATTCTCGGTTCGGGCGGGCGGCCTGCGCCAGCCCGGCGGCCGGGGTGGCGCGAGACCTTTTCGGGATGGCCCGGCACCTTCCGGGCTCCCTGTCCGTTCTCTTTGCGGGTAACAGTGGGCCTTCCTGCGGGCGGACCTCCCGGCGTGGCGGGGTCCTCGCTTACGATGGCCGATGCGGTGGGGACCACCTGCCGTGCCCGCGCCAGCGTCCATACATGACTCAGTGCACAGGCCCGACCGGCAAGGAGACCAGCCTCAGTGTCCGTCTTCAACAAGCTCATGCGTGCAGGCGAAGGCAAGATCCTGCGCAAACTGCACCGCATCGCGGACCAGGTCAACTCCATCGAAGAGGACTTCGTCAACCTCTCCGACGCCGAGTTGCGGGCGCTCACCGATGAGTACAAGGAGCGGTACGCCGACGGCGAGAGCCTGGACGACCTGCTTCCCGAGGCCTTCGCGACCGTTCGCGAGGCAGCCAAGCGTGTTCTCGGTCAGCGTCATTACGACGTCCAGATGATGGGGGGCGCCGCCCTGCATCTCGGACATGTCGCCGAGATGAAGACCGGTGAGGGCAAGACCCTCGTCGGTACGCTGCCCGCGTATCTGAACGCGCTGTCCGGCAAGGGCGTCCACCTGATCACGGTGAACGACTACCTGGCCGAGCGGGACTCCGAGATGATGGGCCGGGTGCACAAATTCCTCGGCCTCGAGGTCGGCTGCATTCTCGCCAATATGTCGCCCGCGCAGCGTCGTGAGATGTACGCCTGCGACATCACGTACGGCACGAACAACGAATTCGGCTTCGACTATCTGCGCGACAACATGGCGTGGTCCCAGGAGGAGCTCGTCCAGCGCGGTCACAACTTCGCGATCGTCGACGAGGTCGACTCGATCCTGGTCGACGAGGCCCGTACGCCGCTGATCATCTCGGGCCCGGCCGACCAGGCCACCAAGTGGTACGGCGACTTCGCCAAGCTGGTCGTCCGCCTGAAGAAGGGCGAGCCGGGCAACCCGCTCAAGGGCATCGAGGAGACCGGCGACTACGAGGTCGACGAGAAGAAGCGCACCGTCGCCATCCACGAGTCCGGTGTCGCCAAGGTCGAGGACTGGCTGGGCATCGACAACCTCTACGAGTCGGTCAACACGCCGCTCGTGGGGTACCTGAACAACGCCATCAAGGCCAAGGAACTTTTCAAGAAGGACAAGGACTACGTCGTCATCGACGGCGAAGTCATGATCGTCGACGAGCACACCGGCCGTATCCTCGCCGGCCGCCGCTACAACGAGGGCATGCACCAGGCGATCGAGGCGAAGGAAGGGGTGGACATCAAGGACGAGAACCAGACCCTCGCCACGATCACCCTGCAGAACTTCTTCCGCCTCTACGACAAGCTCTCCGGCATGACCGGTACGGCCATGACCGAGGCCGCCGAGTTCCACCAGATCTACAAGCTGGGCGTCGTGCCGATCCCGACGAACCGGCCGATGGTCCGCGCCGACCAGTCCGACCTGATCTACCGCACCGAGGTCGCGAAGTTCGCCGCCGTCGTCGACGACATCGTGGAGAAGCACGAGAAGGGCCAGCCGATCCTGGTCGGCACGACGTCTGTGGAGAAGTCGGAGTACCTCTCGCAGCAGCTCTCCAAGCGCGGCGTGCAGCACGAGGTCCTGAACGCCAAGCAGCACGACCGTGAGGCGTCGATCGTCGCCCAGGCCGGCCGCAAGGGCGCCGTGACGGTCGCCACGAACATGGCGGGACGTGGTACGGACATCAAGCTCGGCGGCAACCCGGACGACCTCGCCGAGGCGGAGCTGCGCCAGCGCGGCCTCGACCCGGAGGAGCACATCGAGGAGTGGGCCGCGGCGCTGCCGGCCGCCCTCGAAAGGGCCGAGCAGGCCGTCAAGGCGGAGTTCGAAGAGGTCAAGGCGCTCGGCGGACTGTACGTACTGGGTACGGAGCGGCACGAGTCGCGGCGTATCGACAACCAGCTGCGCGGCCGCTCCGGCCGTCAGGGCGACCCGGGTGAGTCCCGCTTCTACCTGTCGCTGGGCGACGACCTGATGCGTCTGTTCAAGGCCGCGATGGTCGAGCGCGTGATGTCGATGGCGAACGTGCCCGACGACGTACCGATCGAGAACAAGATGGTGACGCGGGCGATCGCGTCCGCGCAGTCGCAGGTCGAGCAGCAGAACTTCGAGTCGCGCAAGAACGTCCTGAAGTACGACGAGGTGCTCAACCGGCAGCGCCAGGTCATCTACGGCGAGCGCCGTCGTGTCCTGGAGGGTGAGGACCTGCAGGAGCAGATCCGTCACTTCATGGACGACACCATCGACGCGTACATCCAGGCGGAGACCGTCGAGGGATTCGCCGAGGAGTGGGACCTCGACCGGCTGTGGGGCGCGTTCAAGCAGCTCTACCCGGTGAAGGTCACGGTGGAGGAGCTGGAGGAGGCGGCGGGCGACCGCGCGGGCATCACCGCCGAGTTCATCGCCGAGTCCATCAAGGACGACATCTACGAGCAGTACGCCCAGCGCGAGGCGCAGCTCGGCTCCGAGATCATGCGTGAGCTGGAGCGGCGTGTGGTGCTGTCCGTACTGGACCGCAAGTGGCGCGAGCACCTCTACGAGATGGACTATCTCCAGGAGGGCATCGGCCTGCGTGCGATGGCCCAGAAGGACCCGCTGGTCGAGTACCAGCGCGAGGGCTTCGACATGTTCAACGCCATGATGGACGGCATCAAGGAAGAGTCCGTCGGCTACCTGTTCAACCTGGAGGTCCAGGTCGAGCAGCAGGTCGAGGAGGTTCCGGTGCAGGTTGCCGTGCCGGATCAGGCGGCGGGCGAGAAGCCGTCGCTCCGGAAGGAAGACGCGGTGCCGGCGGGTGCGGGCGCGGGCCGTCCGGAGATCCGGGCGAAGGGGCTCGACGCTCCGCAGCGGCCCGACCGGTTGCACTTCTCCGCTCCGACGGTGGACGGCGAGGGCGGTGTCGTCGAGGGCGACTTCGACAACGGTGACGGGCCTGCCCGGTCCCAGTCGGACGGCATGACGCGTGCCGAACGGCGCAAGGCGCAGAAGGGCGGCAGCCGCCGCCGGAAGAAGTAGGCACCCTGGTACGTGTGCGCGTACCGCTGTTTCCCGGCCGGGGCCGGACACCGATGTGGGACGCTGTTGGTTAATCCTGGGCCCTGATGCTTCGCCCCGTCGTTATGCGGCGGGGCGGAGCGCTGTCAGGGGGCTGGTCCGGGTGCGGGCGTGGGGTTGGTCGGTGAGCCAGGCG
>NZ_JAGGPC010000009.1:0-114456 GCF_018614005.1 Streptomyces sp. ISL-99 | reverse complement strand
AGCCTCCAGCACCAGCTCACCGGCGCCGCCGTCAACCTCATCCGCATCAACGCCTGGCTCACCGACACACCAAGAGCCCGCACCCGCACCAGCCCCCTGACAGCACTCCGCCCCGCCGCATAACGACGGGGCGAAGCAACCAGGCCCGAATTCACCAACAGCATCCGCCGCAAGGCGGGCCGGGCCCTCGTCATGATTCAGCGCCTCAGCGGCTCTCCGTCAGGGGATGGCCGGACGGTACAGCCCGCGCGGGAGCTGGGACGCCGCCGCGTCGTCCAGCAGCCACAGCGTGCGGCGCCGGCCGTACGCGCCCGCCGCCGGGGCCTGGATCTCCCCGGCACCCGACAGCGCGATGGCCGCGGCCTTCGCCTTGTCCTCGCCCGCCGCCAGGAGCCACACCTCTCGTGCCGCGCGGATCGCGGGCAGCGTGAGGGTGATGCGGGTGGGCGGGGGCTTGGGGGCGCCGTGGACGCCGACCACCGTGCGCTCCGTCTCGCGGACGGCCGGCAGCTCCGGGAACAGCGACGCGACATGGGTGTCAGGGCCCACGCCCAGCATCAGTACGTCGAACGTCGGCACCGGGCCGTGGTCCTCGGACCCCGATGCAGAGGCCAGTTCCTCGGCGTACCCGGCCGCTGCCGCGTCAGCGTCGTCGCCGTACTTTCCGTCCGAGGCGGGCATCGCGTGGACCCGGGCCGGGTCCAGCGGCACCGCGTCCAGCAGTGCCTCGCGCGCCTGGGTGACGTTGCGCTCCGGGTCGCCCTCGGGGAGGAAACGCTCGTCGCCCCACCACAGGTCCAGCCGCGACCAGTCGACCGCGTCCCGCGCCGGGGACGAGGCCAGCGCGGCCAGCAGACCGTTGCCGTTGCGGCCGCCCGTCAGTACGACCGACGCCGAGCCGCGTGTGGCCTGCGCGTCCACGACCTTCGTGATCAGCCGGGCCGCCGCTGCCTGCGCCATCAGCTCCTTGTCGTGGTGGACGACAAGCTGAGGTGCTCTCACTTCGACGCCGCCTTCTTGGCAGCCGGAGAAGAAGCCGACTTCTTCGCGGCGGCGGGCTTGTCCGCCTCCGCCTCCGGCTTCTCCTTCTCCGCGTTCTTCTGCGCCCCGCCGTGCTCACCGAGCCGGTCGACACCGAACTTCAGCGCCGACGCGTACGTGTCGTCCGGGTCCAGCCTGCGCAGTTCCTCGGCGATCAGCTCGGCGGTCTCCCGCCGCTTGAGCGCCACCGCGCGGTCCGGCTGCCCCTGGATGGACAGGGACGCCAGCGAACCGTCCGACCGACCGAGCTTGATAGGCCCGCAGTTGGTCTCCATCTTCACGCCCGTCAGACCGGGACCGGCCGACACGGAACGCTTCACCGGTACGCCCAGCCGGTCGGCGAGCCACATCCCGAGCAGCTCCACGCTCGGGTTGAACTCCTCGCCCTCCACCTCCACCGAGGTGACCTCGCACTCCACCTGGTCCAGCGCGGCGGCGAGCATCGAGCGCCACGGCGTGATGCGCGTCCACGACAGATCGGTGTCGCCGGGCGTGTAGGCCTCGGCGCGCGCCGACAGCTCCTGGACCGGGTGCTCGGCGGCGTACGTGTCCGTGACACGGCGCTGCGCCAGTGCGCCGAGCGGGTCGTTCGCCGGGTCGAGCGGCGCGTTGGCCGCCCACCACACCACGACGGGGGCGTCGGGCAGCAGCAGCGGCAGCACCACCGACTGGGCGTGGTCGATGGCCTCGCCGTACAGCCGCAGGATGACCGTCTCACCGGTGCCCGCGGCCGTGCCCACCCGCACTTCGGCGTCGAGGCGCGCCTTGGCACGGTCGCGCGGCGAGCGCGAGACCCGCTTGATGACGACGAGGGTGCGCGAGGGGTGCTCGTGGGAGGCCTCGTTGGCCGCCTTGAGCGCGTCGTACGCGTTCTCCTCGTCGGTGACGATGACCAGCGTCAGGACCATGCCGACGGCCGGGGTGCCGATGGCGCGGCGGCCCTGGACCAGGGCCTTGTTGATCTTGCTGGACGTGGTGTCCGTCAGGTCGATTTTCATGGCCGACGCCAGCTCCGTCCGTCTCGTGCGAGCATTTCGTCCGCCTCCACCGGGCCCCAGGTACCGGCCTGGTACTGCGCGGGCTTGCCGTGCTTGTCCCAGTACTCCTCGATCGGGTCGAGGATCCGCCAGGACTGTTCGACCTCCTCAAGACGCGGGAAGAGGTTGGCGTCGCCGAGCAGGACGTCCAGGATCAGGCGCTCGTACGCCTCCGGACTGGACTCGGTGAAGGACTCGCCGTACGCGAAGTCCATCGACACGTCCCGCACCTCCATCGCGGTGCCCGGCACCTTGGAGCCGAACCGGACCGTGACGCCCTCGTCCGGCTGCACGCGGATGACCAGGGCGTTCTGGCCCAGCTCCTCGGTTGCCGTGTGATCGAAGGGGGAGTGCGGGGCGCGCTGGAAGACGACCGCGATCTCGGTGACGCGGCGGCCGAGCCGCTTGCCCGTACGGAGATAGAAGGGGACACCCGCCCAGCGGCGGTTGTCGATCTCCAGCTTGATCGCGGCGTAGGTGTCGGTCTTCGACTTGGGGTCGATGCCGTCTTCCTGGAGGTAGCCGACGGCCTTCTGGCCGCCCTGCCAGCCCGCCGCGTACTGCCCGCGCACGGTCTCCTGGCCGAGGTCCCTGGGGAGCTTGACGGCGCCCAGCACCTTGGTCTTCTCGGCGACCAGCGCGTCGGCCTCGAAGGAGGCGGGCTCTTCCATGGCGGTCAGCGCGAGCAGCTGGAGCAGGTGGTTCTGGATGACGTCGCGGGCGGCGCCGATGCCGTCGTAGTAGCCGGCGCGGCCGCCGATGCCAATGTCCTCGGCCATGGTGATCTGCACGTGGTCGACGTACGACCGGTTCCAGAGCGGCTCGAACATCTGGTTGGCGAAGCGCAGCGCCATGATGTTCTGGACCGTCTCCTTGCCCAGATAGTGGTCGATCCGGAAGACCTCGTGCGCCGGGAAGACCTCGTGGACGATCCGGTTGAGCTCCTGCGCGGAGGCCAGGTCGTGCCCGAAGGGCTTCTCGATGACGGCCCGTCGCCAGGAGCCTTCCTTCTGGTCGGCCAGCCCGTGCTTCTTGAGCTGCTGGACGACCGCGGGGAAGAACTTCGGCGGCACGGACAGATAGAAGGCGAAGTTGCCGCCGGTGCCCTGCGCCTTGTCGAGCTCCGCGATCGTCGACTTCAGCGTCTCGAACGCGTTGTCGTCGTCGAAGTCACCCTGGACGAACCGCATGCCCTGGATGAGCTGCTGCCAGACCTCCTCGCGGAAGGGGGTACGGGCGTGCTCCTTGACGGCGTCATGGACGACCTGGGCGAAGTCCTCGTTCTCCCAGTCGCGGCGGGCGAAGCCGATGAGCGAGAAGCCCGGCGGCAGCAGGCCGCGGTTGGCCAGGTCGTAGACGGCAGGCATCAACTTTTTACGTGACAAATCGCCCGTGACGCCAAAGATGACCAGGCCCGACGGCCCCGCGATACGCGGGAGCCGCCGGTCCTGTGCGTCACGCAGCGGATTGCTGCTGGACAATGTTTAGCCCTCCGAAGGGGCGAGGCGCTTGAGCTCCGCCTCGGTCGACTTGAGCAGGTCGTTCCAGGACGCCTCGAACTTGTCGACGCCCTCGTCCTCGAGCAGCTGCACCACGTCGTCGTAACTGATCCCGAGCTTCTCGACGGCGTCGAGCTCGGCGCGCGCCTGCTCGTACGTACCGGCGATCGTGTTGCCCGTGATCTGTCCGTGGTCGGCGGTCGCTTCCAGCGTCGCCTCGGGCATGGTGTTCACCGTGCCGGGGGCGACGAGGTCGTCGACGTACAGGGTGTCCTTGTACGCCGGGTCCTTGACGCCGGTGGAGGCCCACAGCGGACGCTGCTTGTTGGCGTTGGCCTTGTCCAGGGCGGCCCAGCGGTCGCTGCTGAACACCTCTTCGTACGCCTGGTACGCGAGGCGGGCGTTTGCCAGCGCGGCCTTGCCCTTGAGGGCCTTGGCCTCGTCCGTGCCGATGCCATCCAGACGCTTGTCGATCTCGGTGTCCACGCGGGACACGAAGAACGACGCCACCGAGTGGATCTTGGAGAGGTCCAGGCCTGCGGCCTTCGCCTTCTCCAGACCGGCCAGGTAGGCGTCCATGACCTCGCGGTAGCGCTCCAGCGAGAAGATCAGCGTCACGTTGACGCTGATGCCGAGACCGATGGTCTCGGTGATCGCCGGGATGCCCGCACGGGTGGCGGGAATCTTGATCAGGGTGTTCGGACGGTCCACCAGCCAGGCGAGCTGCCTGGCCTCGGCCGTCGTCGCCCTGGTGTTGTGCGCCAGGCGCGGGTCGACCTCGATCGACACCCGGCCGTCCTGGCCGCCGGTCGCGTCGAACACCGGCCGCAGGATGTCGGCGGCGTCCCTCACGTCAGCCGTCGTGATCATGCGGATGGCTTCTTCGACCGTCACCTCACGGGCGGCGAGGTCGCCGAGCTGCTGGTCGTAACCGTGGCCCGTCGAGATCGCCTTCTGGAAGATCGACGGGTTGGTCGTGACGCCCACGACGTGCTGCTGGTCGATCAGCTCGGCGAGGTTGCCGGACGTGATCCGCTGGCGCGAAAGGTCGTCAAGCCAGATCGCGACGCCTTCGTCGGAGAGGCGCTTGAGTGCGTCTGTCATGAGAGTTGCATCTCCTACTTGTCGTGTATGCCGGTGTCAGCGCGCTTCGGCAGCCAGCCCCGAAACAGATCCAAGCGAGTCCCGGGCCGCGGCGGTGACCGCGTCCGCGGTGAAACCGAACTCCCGGAAGAGCACCTTGGCGTCCGCGGAAGCGCCGAAGTGCTCCAGCGAGACGATGCGGCCGGCCTCGCCGACGTACCGGTACCAGGTCAGGGCAATGCCCGCCTCGACCGCGACACGGGCCTTGACGGACGGCGGCAGCACGCTGTCGCGGTACCCCTGGTCCTGCTCCTCGAACCACTCGATCGAGGGCATCGACACCACACGGGTCGGAATACCGGCCGCCTGGAGCTGCTCGCGCGCCTCGACGGCGAGCTGGACCTCGGAGCCGGTGCCGATCAGAACGACCTGCGGCTGGCCACCCTCGGCCTCGGCGAGCACGTAACCGCCGCGCGCGGCGTCCTCGTTGGTCTCGTACGTCGGCACACCCTGGCGGGTCAGCGCCAGACCGTGCGGAGCGTCGTTGCGCCGGAGGATCTCGCGCCAGGCGATCGCCGTCTCGTTGGCGTCGGCCGGGCGGACCATGTTCAGGCCGGGGATGGCGCGCAGGGCGGCCATGTGCTCGACCGGCTGGTGCGTCGGGCCGTCCTCGCCCAGACCGATGGAGTCGTGCGTCCAGACGTACGTCACGGGCAGCTTCATCAGCGCGGCGAGGCGGACGGCGGGGCGCATGTAGTCGGAGAACACCAGGAAGGTGCCGCCGTAGATGCGGGTGTTGCCGTGCAGCGCGATGCCGTTCATCGTCGAGCCCATGGCGTGCTCGCGGATGCCGAAGTGGACCGTACGGCCGTACGGGTTCGCCTCGGGCAGCGGGTTGCCGACGGGCAGGAACGACGACGTCTTGTCGATCGTCGTGTTGTTCGAGCCGGCAAGGTCGGCGGAGCCGCCCCACAGCTCGGGGATGACCGCGCCGAGCGCCTGGAGGACCTTGCCGGAGGCGGCGCGGGTCGCGACGGCCTTGCCCGGCTCGAAGACGGGAAGCGACTTCTCCCAGCCCTCGGGAAGCTTGCCCGCGGCGATGCGGTCGAACGTGGCGGCGCGCTCGGCGTTGGCGTTGCGCCACTCCTGGAACTGCTTGTCCCAGGCGGCGTGCGCCTCACGGCCGCGGTCGGCCGCCTTGCGGACGTGCGCGAAGACGTCGTCGTCGACCTGGAAGTGCTGCTCGGGGTCGAAGCCCAGCACGCGCTTGGTGGCCGCGATCTCCTCCTCGCCCAGCGCCGAGCCGTGCGAGGCCTCGGTGCCCTGGGCGTTCGGGGCGGGCCAGGCGATGATCGTGCGCGCCGCGATGATCGACGGGCGCTCGGTCTCCTCCTGCGCCGCCTTCAGAGCCGCGTACAGCGCCTTGACGTCGAAGTCGCCGTTGGCGTTCTGCTCGACCCGCTGCACGTGCCAGCCGTACGCCTCGTACCGCTTCAGCACGTCCTCGGAGAAGGCGGTCTCGGTGTCGCCCTCGATCGAGATGTGGTTGTCGTCGTACAGAGCGACGATGCTGCCGAGCTTCTGGTGGCCCGCGAGCGAGGACGCCTCGGCCGAGATGCCCTCCTCCAGGTCGCCGTCGGAGACGATCGCCCAGATGGTGTGGTCGAACGGGGAGGCGCCCTCGGCGGCCTCCGGGTCGAACAGGCCGCGCTCGTAGCGGGCGGCCATCGCCATGCCCACGGCGTTGGCGATGCCCTGGCCCAGCGGGCCCGTCGTGGTCTCCACGCCGGTCGTGTGCCCGTGCTCGGGGTGACCGGGCGTCAGGCTGCCCCAGGTGCGGAACGCCTTCAGGTCGTCCAGCTCCAGGCCGTAGCCGGCCATGTAGAGCTGGATGTAGAGCGTCAGGCTGGAGTGACCCGGAGAGAGGACGAAACGGTCACGGCCGGTCCAGTTCGCGTCACTGGGGTCGTGCCGCATCAGCTTCTGGAACAGCACATACGCGGCCGGGGCGAGGCTCATGGCCGTACCAGGGTGGCCGTTGCCGACCTTCTGTACGGAATCCATGGCCAGGACGCGGACGGTATCGACAGCCCGCTGATCCAATTCGGTCCACTCGAGATCTGTGGTGGTCGGCTTGGTGCTCACCCTGAGTCAGGGCTCCTCTCCACATGTCGAATCCCGGCGACTGGTAGCGCACCGGGCGTAGTCGAGCCTACCCCCGCGAGAACACGCGTCTTTTCGAGTCCAGGGCTTGGACGGCACTCGGATAAAACCGGACACAGCCCAGCGTGCGGGCGGGTGAGAGACTTCGCCTCCTGGTGTTCACCTTCCTCTGTACGGACCCCGCCCCAGCGGTGCTCAACACGACCCCACCCCGGCGGAGATCGACGTCTGGGCAACGTCTAGAGTGGCGTGGTACGCGCAAGTCTTTACCGGGCCTTCACGTCCGGAGCTTGCTGGAATTTCTCTGTCAGGGGTGTGCGTGACGGCCGTCGAGTCCCGACCCGCAGGGGTCGCCTTGACTCCCAGCCCGGGGGGCCATCGGCCGTTCGGAGCCCGGGTCAAAGCGTTCGTGGCACTGACCAAGCCTCGGATCATCGAACTGCTGCTGATCACCACCGTCCCGGTGATGTTCCTGGCCGAACAGGGCGTGCCCGATCTGTGGCTGGTCTTCGCGACCTGCCTCGGCGGCTACCTGTCGGCGGGCGGCGCCAACGCGCTGAACATGTACATCGACCGCGACATCGACGCGCTGATGGACCGCACGTCGCAGCGTCCGCTGGTCACCGGCATGGTCAGTCCGCGCGAATGCCTCGTCTTCGGCATCAGCCTGGCCGTGATCTCGACGCTCTGGTTCGGACTCCTCGTCAACTGGCTGTCCGCCGCACTGTCGCTCGGCGCGCTCCTCTTCTACGTCGTCGTCTACACGATGATCCTCAAGCGGCGCACCGCGCAGAACATCGTCTGGGGCGGCATCGCGGGCTGCCTGCCGGTCCTCATCGGCTGGTCGGCCGTCACGAACTCGATGTCCTGGGCCGCCGTCATCCTCTTCATGGTCATCTTCTTCTGGACGCCGCCGCACTACTGGCCGCTGTCGATGAAGGTGAAGGAGGACTACGCACGGGTGGGCGTTCCCATGCTCCCCGTCGTCGCCTCCAACAAGGTCGTGGCCCGCCAGATCGTCGCGTACAGCTGGGTGATGGTCGGTGTCTCGCTGCTGCTGACCCCGCTGGGGTACACGGGCTGGTTCTACACCACGGTCGCCCTGGTCGCCGGCGGGTGGTGGCTCAAGGAGGCGCACGGGCTCCAGGCGCGCGCGAAGTCCGGGGTCACGGGCGGCAAGCTCAAGGAGATGCGGCTGTTCCACTGGTCCATCACCTATGTCTCGCTGCTGTTCGTCGCGGTCGCGGTGGACCCCTTCCTGCGCTAGACGGACTGCCGGGGACTGCTATGGACCACCGTTCTACCGGTCGGTAGCATCGGTGTCATGGCAGACACGAAGCAGGCAGAGCGCAAGGTGGCGAAGCTCGCCAGGGAGATAACCGCCTTCGCCAAGCAGCACGGCGGCGCCGAGGGACAGCTCGCGTACCTCGGTCAGGTGGGCACCCGCATCGTGCTCGTCGGTGAGGACGGCGGCTGGGGCGACCTCGTCGCCCCCACCCACGCCGTCGCGCAGAGCGCCGCCGAGAAGGCCGGGATCACGCTCCACGAGTCCTTCGACGGCGACTTCGCTGCCAAGGTGCGCACCGGACCGTACGAATGGAGCCGGATGGCAGGCATCCAGGTCGGCGGCCCGTCCAACAGCTAACGGCACACCTGGCGACACTTGAGCAACACCTGACGCGGGGGTCACCCGTTAGAGCCTGTGGAAGTACGTCCACCACAGGAGTCCCGGATGATCGAAACGCCTTCCCTGGTGGACCAGTACTGCCACGGAGTGCTCCGTACGGAGCTGGGCCTCGGCACCTTCGAGACCTACCTCGGCAGGACCCCCGCGCCACCCGCGCCCGGCACCACGTTCTTCGACACCCAGACGGGCTTCGCCGTACGCCGCTGGTGCCCGCCGCTGCTCGGCCTCGAACCGCACTGCCCACCCGCGCGTTATCTGGCGCGCCGCAGGGAACTGGGCGTCCTGGAAACCGGCAGGCGGCTGCTCAGGGGCAGCGGGATTTCCACCTATCTGGTCGACACCGGTATGCCGGGCGACCTCACCGGGCCCGTGGAGATCGCCGCGGCCGGCGATGCCCAGGCCCGCGAGATCGTGCGCCTGGAACTCCTCGCCGAGCAGGTCGCCGACACCTCGGGCACCGTCGACGGCTTCCTCGCCAATCTCGCCGAGGCCGTGCACAGCGCGGCCGGATCCGCCGTGGCCTTCAACTCCGTGGCAGGCGTACGGCACGGCCTGGCCCTCGTGCCGCATCCGCCGGGCCCGGGCGAGGTGCGCGGGGCGGTGGGACGCTGGCTGGGAGGGCGTCGGGCCGGCGGCACGCTCACCGACCCGGTGGTACTGCGGCACCTGCTGTGGATCGCCGTCGCCTCCGGACTGCCGCTGCAGCTCCAGGCGGGGACGGCCGGCCCGGGTCTGCGCATCGACCGTACGGACCCGATGCTGCTTACCGACTTCGCGGCGGCGACCGCGGGCGTGGGCACGGACCTGGTGCTGCTGCACGGCTATCCGTACCACCGTCACGCCGCGCATCTGGCGAGCGTCTTCCCGCATGTGTACGCCGACCTGGGCCCGGCGCTCGCGCACACGGGGGCGCGGGCGGCGGCCGTACTCGCGGAGATCCTGGAGCTCGCGCCCTTCGGCAAGCTGCTCTTCTCCAGCGGCGCCCGCGGCCTGCCGGAGCTGCACGTCGTGGGAGCGCGGCTGTTCCGCGAGGCGCTGAGCAGGGTGCTTGGGGGGTGGGTCGGCGACGGGGCGTGGTCTCGGGTGGACGCCGAACGGGTCGCCGGGATGATCGCGGCGGGCAATGCCCGCCGCGTCTACGGACTGCCGGACTGAGGGAAGCTCCTCAGACGGTGGCGGACACCGCTGAGCCGGACTCGACGGGCAGCGGGGCCGAGGCTTCGAGCGGGCGCTCGCGCAGGCTCAGCGCCAGGCGCAGTACCGCGATCCACATCAGCGAGGAGCCGAGCATGTGGGCGCTCACGAGGATCTCGGGGACCCCGGTGAAGAACTGGACGTAACCGATACCGCCCTGCGCGAGCAGGACGATCAGCAGGTCGCGGGCGCGCGCCCGGGTGTCGTCCGGGGCGTCCACCACGCGCAGCACCAGCCACATGGCGATGGCCAGCGCGCAGACGACCCAGGCGGCCGCGGCGTGCAGGTGAGCGGCGTCCGCCCAGTCCCACGGCATGCGCGGTACGTCGCTGCTGTCACCGGCGTGCTTGCCCGAGCCGGTCACCGTCGTACCCAGGGCGATCAGCAGCCCCGAGGTGACGACGACCGCCCAGGAGAGCTTCCGGACGGGGCGCGGGACGCGCGGCCGGGGAGCGGTGTCGCCCTCACGGGTGCGCTGCCAGGTGATCACGGCGACGGTGAGCAGGGCGTTGGCGAGGAGGAAGTGCCCGGCGACGGTCCAGGGGTTGAGGCCCGCCCAGACGGTGATGCCGCCGATGACGGCGTTGCCCATCACGATCCAGAACTGGGCCCAGCCGAGGCGGGTGAGACCCCGCCGCCACGGCTTCGTGGACCGGGCCGCGATGATCGCCCAGCCGACCGCGGCCGACAGGACGTACGTCAGCATGCGGTTGCCGAACTCGATCGCGCCGTGGATGCCCTGTTCGGGCGTCGCGAAGAGGCTGTCGTCGGTGCACTTCGGCCAGGTGTCGCAGCCGAGGCCGGAGCCGGTCAGCCGTACCGCGCCGCCGGTGACGATGATGAGGACGGTCATCACGACGGCGGAGAGCGCGGCGCGCCGGAGTGTACGGGGGGTGGGCGTCCAGCGCCGCGCGATGAGGGCGAGGGGGGTCAACACGGGGACCATCGTAGGACGGGGCTTGTGCAGCTTTTCACGAGGGGGTATGGGGGAGTCGTCACCCCGGAGAAAATGCAGTACGAGGGGGTCCCGAAACGGGCGTTCCTTACTCCCAGCGGAAGAAGCGGGCGGCCGCGCCCAGGCCCAGTACCGCCCACATGGCCAGGATCCCGAGGTTGCTCCAGGGGATGGCCGCTCCGTGCTGGAGTACGTCGCGCAGGCCGTCCGACAGGGCCGAGATCGGCAGCAGGCCGAGCACAGACTGAGCCGCGTCCGGGAACTTGTCGAGCGGAACGATCACGCCGCCGCCCACCAGCAGCAGGAGGAAGACGAGGTTGGCGGCGGCCAGTGTCGCCTCCGCCTTGAGCGTGCCGGCCATCAGCAGGCCGAGACCGGAGAAGGCCGCGGTACCGAGGACCAGGAGAAGGAAGACGGCGAACGGGTTGCCGTGCGGGGACCAGCCGAGGCCGAAGGCGATCACCGTCAGCAGGACGACTTGGAGCACCTCGGTGACGAGCACGGAGAACGTCTTCGCCGTCATCAGCGCCCAGCGGGGCAGGGGAGAGGTGCCGAGCAGCTTCAGCACGCCGTACCGGCGCTCGAAGCCGGTCGCGATGGCCTGCCCGGTGAAGGCGGTGGACATGACGGCGAGTGCCAGGATGCCGGGCGCGAGGAAATCGACCGACTTGCCCGAGCCCCCCTCAGTCTCAGTAGGCACAGCGATGATGTCGACCGTCGAGAACAGCACCAGCAGCAGCGCCGGGATGATCACTGTCAGGAGCAGCTGCTCGCCGTTGCGCAGCAGCATCTTCGTCTCGAAGGCGGTCTGCGCCGCGATCATCCGGGGCAGCGGGGCCGCTCCCGGCCGGGGGGTGTAAGTACCGATGCTCATGAACGAAGGTCCTTACCGGTCAGCTCGAGAAAGACGTCCTCCAGGGAGTGCCGCTCGACGGAGATGCCGTCCGGCATCACGCCGTGCTGTGCGCACCAGGAGGTGACGGTGGCCAGCAGCTGAGGATCGACCTTGCCGGTGATCCGGTACGTCCCCGGCGTCAGCTCGGCCGCCAGCGTGTCCACGGGCAGCGCCTTGAGCAGGGACGCGACGTCGAGGCCGGGGCGCCCGGTGAAGCGCAGGGTGTTCTCGGCGCCGCCGCGGCACAGCTCCTCGGGGCTGCCCTGGGCGATCACGCGGCCCCCGTCGATGATCGCGACGTCGTCGGCGAGCTGCTCGGCCTCGTCCATGAAGTGGGTGGTGAGGACGACGGTGACGCCGTCCGTACGGAGCTCGCGCACGAGGTCCCAGGTGGACCGGCGGGCCTGCGGGTCGAGGCCCGCGGTCGGCTCGTCCAGGAAGATCAGCTCGGGGCGGCCGACGACGGCCATCGCCAGCGCGAGCCGCTGCTGCTGCCCGCCGGAGAGCCGCCGGTACGTCGTACGGCCGCAGCTGCCGAGGCCGAGGCGCTCGATGAGCGCGTCGACGTCCAGCGGGTGGGCGTGGAGTTTCGCCACGTGGCGCAGCATCTCGTCGGCCCTGGCGCCCGAGTACACGCCACCCGACTGGAGCATCACCCCGATCCGGGGGCGCAGCTCGGCCGCGTCGGCGACCGGGTCGAGACCGAGGACGCGGACCGTCCCTGCGTCCGGCCTGCGGTAGCCCTCGCACGTTTCGATCGTGGTGGTTTTCCCGGCCCCGTTGGGACCGAGGACGGCGGTGACCGCGCCCGGGCGGACCTCCAGGTCGAGGCCGTCGACGGCGGTCTTGGTTCCGTACCGCTTGACCAGTCCGGAGACCTGGACGGCGACCTGGGCGGTCTCGCTTCTCATGCCGGGAAGTCTAGAGAAGCTGCCGGTGCCCGTGGCCGGGGGCTCCGGTCAACGGCGGAAAGACCCTGGTCAAGCCGGTCGGAGTGCCCGAAAGGCCCGTTCCGTTCCCGCCCGGCCCGCAGTCCGCCCGGCCGTGTCTCCGTGTGCGGCTTTGATCATTTCCGCAGGTCAGATTAGGTATGCCTAAGTGATGCAGCCCACCGGGGCTTGATCAGGACGCGGGTTGTCACGCTCTGAGGAATTACGCAACAATGGCGTTGTGAAATACGGTGTGAGTTCGACTGAGCCTCTCCAGGAGGAGCTCGCGACCGGTGAGCGCTCGACGCGCAACCGGATCGCGCGGTCAGTCCTGGACCACGGCCCGTCCACCGCCGCCGATCTCGCGAAACGCCTCGGTCTCACCCAGGCCGCCGTCCGCCGCCACCTCGATTCGCTCGTCGCCGAGAACGTCGTCGAGCCCCGCGAGCAGCGCGTGTACGGCACCAGGAGCCGAGGCAGGCCCGCGAAGGTTTTCGCGCTCACCGACTGCGGCCGGGACGCCTTCGACCAGTCCTACGACAAGCTAGCCGCCGACGCCCTGCACTGGATCGCGCAGGCGGCCGGCGGCGGCGAGAAGGGCGAGGCGGCGGTCACCGCATTCGCCCGCGCGCGGTTCGCCGCCCAGGCCGGGGCGTACCGCGAGGCGGTCGAGTCCGCCGCCCCCGAGGACCGGACCGAGGCGCTCGCCAGGGCCTTGTCGGCCGACGGGTACGCTGCTACGGCGCGTAACGCACCGGTCGGAGAGCAGCTCTGCCAGCACCACTGCCCGGTCGCTCACGTCGCCGAGCAGTATCCGCAGCTGTGCGAGGCGGAGACCGAGTTCTTCTCCGAGCTGCTCGGAACGCATGTGCAGCGTCTGGCGACCATCGCCCACGGCGACGGCGTGTGCACGACGTTTATCCCCAAGACCACCAATTCAGCATCTGCAAGTACGGCCGGGAGGAACCCCGCATGACTCTCCCCACGGAGACTGCCCACCCCGAACTCGAGGGCCTGGGTACGTACGAATTCGGCTGGGCCGACTCCGACACGGCAGGCGCTACGGCCAAGCGCGGCCTCTCCGAAGAGGTCGTTCGCGACATCTCGGCGAAGAAGAACGAGCCGGAGTGGATGCTGAAGCTGCGGCTGAAGGGCCTCAAGCTGTTCGGCAAGAAGCCCATGCCGAGCTGGGGTGCCGACCTGTCGGGCATCGACTTCGACAACATCAAGTACTTCGTGCGCTCCACGGAGAAGCAGGCGGAGTCCTGGGAGGACCTGCCCGAGGACATCAAGAACACGTACGACAAGCTCGGCATCCCCGAGGCGGAGAAGCAGCGCCTCGTCGCCGGTGTCGCGGCCCAGTACGAGTCCGAGGTCGTCTACCACCAGATCCGCGAGGACCTGGAGGAGCAGGGCGTCATCTTCCTCGACACGGACACCGCGCTGAAGCAGCACCCGGAGCTCTTCCAGGAGTACTTCGGCACGGTCATCCCGGTCGGTGACAACAAGTTCGCGTCGCTGAACTCGGCCGTGTGGTCCGGCGGCTCGTTCATCTACGTACCCAAGGGTGTGCACGTCGACATCCCGCTCCAGGCCTACTTCCGCATCAACACGGAGAACATGGGCCAGTTCGAGCGGACGCTGATCATCGTCGACGAGGACGCGTACGTCCACTACGTCGAGGGCTGCACCGCCCCGATCTACTCCTCCGACTCGCTGCACAGCGCCGTCGTGGAGATCATCGTCAAGAAGGGCGGCCGCTGCCGCTACACGACCATCCAGAACTGGTCGAACAACGTCTACAACCTGGTCACCAAGCGCGCCGTGGCGTACGAGGGCGCGACCATGGAGTGGGTCGACGGCAACATCGGCTCCAAGGTGACGATGAAGTACCCGGCCGTCTACCTGATGGGCGAGCACGCCAAGGGCGAGACCCTGTCGATCGCCTTCGCCGGCGAGGGCCAGCACCAGGACGCCGGCTCCAAGATGGTCCACATGGCGCCGAACACCTCCTCCAACATCGTCTCCAAGTCGGTGGCGCGAGGCGGCGGCCGGACCTCCTACCGCGGTCTCGTCGAGATCGGCGAGGGCGCGCCCGGCTCGAAGTCCAACGTGCTGTGCGACGCGCTGCTCGTCGACACGATCTCCCGCTCCGACACGTACCCGTACGTGGACGTGCGCGAGGACGACGTGTCCATGGGCCACGAGGCGACCGTCTCCAAGGTCTCCGAGGACCAGCTCTTCTACCTGATGAGCCGCGGCATGACGGAGTTCGAGGCCATGGCGATGATCGTCCGCGGCTTCGTCGAGCCGATCGCCAAGGAGCTGCCCATGGAGTACGCGCTGGAGCTCAACCGGCTGATCGAGCTGCAGATGGAGGGTTCGGTCGGCTAACGCCCCCGTACCCCGCAGCGACTGACTTTCGACCCAGAGAGAGAGCACTACGACAGCCATGGCTGAGGCTCAGAACATCCCGGTGGGCTCCACCACCGCCGGCACGATCGCGGTGGCCGCCGAGTCCACCGTCGCCACGCGCATGAGCGCCCCGCCGTCCTTCGACGTGGCGGACTTCCCCGTGCCGCACGGGCGCGAGGAGGAGTGGCGCTTCACGCCACTGGAGCGCCTGCGCGGGCTGCACGACGGCACCGCCGAGGCCGGCGGCGAACTCACCGTCGAGGTGACCGCCCCCGAGGGCGTCACCGTCGAGACGGTGGACCGCGGCGACGCGCGGCTCGGCAGGGCCGGCACCCCGGTGGACCGCGTGGCCGCCCAGGCGTACAGCTCCTTCGAGAAGGCCTCGGTCGTCTCGGTGCCCAAGGAAGCCGTGCTGACCGAGCCGATCCGCATCGCCGTGCACGGCGAGGGCGGCACCGCCTACGGCCACCAGGTCGTCGAGCTGGGCGCCTTCGCCGAGGCTGTCGTCGTCATCGACCACACCGGTGACGCCGTGCTCGCCGCCAACGTCGACTTCGTCGTCGGCGACGGCGCGAAGCTGACCGTCGTGTCCGTGCAGGACTGGGACGACACCGCCGTGCACGTCTCGCAGCACAACGCGCTGATCGGCCGCGACGCCTCCTTCAAGTCGGTCGTGGTGACCTTCGGCGGCGATCTCGTACGCCTCAGCCCCCAGGTGCAGTACGCCGGCACCGGCGGCGAGGCCGAGCTCTTCGGCCTGTACTTCACCGACGCGGGCCAGCACCAGGAGCACCGCCTCCTGGTCGACCACAACACCCCGCACTGCAAGTCGAACGTGGCCTACAAGGGCGCGCTCCAGGGCGACGGCGCGCACGCCGTGTGGATCGGCGACGTGCTGATCCGGGCCGCCGCCGAGGGCACGGACACGTACGAGCTGAACCGCAACCTCGTCCTCACGGACGGTGCGCGCGTCGACTCCGTACCGAACCTGGAGATCGAGACCGGCGAGATCGTCGGCGCCGGCCACGCCTCGGCGACCGGCCGCTTCGACGACGAGCAGCTCTTCTACCTCATGTCGCGCGGCATCCGGTCCGAAGAGGCCCGCCGTCTGGTCGTCCGCGGCTTCTTCGCGGAGCTCGTCCAGCAGATCGGTCTGCCCGACGTCGAGGAACGCCTCCTCGCCAAGATCGACGCGGAGCTGGAGGCGTCCGTCTGATGGCCTTCGTCAAAGCCTGTGCGCTGAGTGAGCTGGAGGACGACACCCCGAAACGGGTGGAGCTCGACGGCACACCGGTGTCCGTCGTCCGCACCGAGGGAGAGGTGTACGCGATCAACGACATCTGCTCGCACGCGAACGTCTCCCTCTCGGAGGGCGAGGTGGAGGACTGCATGATCGAGTGCTGGCTGCACGGCTCGAGCTTCGACCTCCGCACCGGCAAGCCTTCCGGCCTTCCCGCGACGCGCCCCGTCCCCGTATACCCCGTCAAGATCGAAGGGGACGATGTGCTCGTCTCCGTCACACAGGAGTCCTGAGACACCCATGGCAACGCTTGAAATCCGCGACCTGCACGTTTCCGTCGAGGCCGACAACTCCACCAAGGAGATCCTCAAGGGCGTCGACCTGACCGTGAAGCAGGGCGAGACCCACGCCATCATGGGCCCCAACGGCTCCGGCAAGTCCACCCTCGCGTACTCGATCGCCGGTCACCCCAAGTACACGATCACCAGCGGCACCGTCACCCTCGACGGCGAGGACGTCCTGGAGATGTCCGTCGACGAGCGCGCCCGCGCCGGCATGTTCCTCGCCATGCAGTACCCGGTCGAGGTCCCCGGCGTCTCGGTCTCCAACTTCCTGCGTACGTCGGCGACGGCGATCCGCGGCGAGGCCCCCAAGCTGCGCACGTGGGTGAAGGAGGTCAAGACGGCCATGGAGACCCTCCAGATGGACCCGGCCTTCGCCGAGCGCAACGTCAACGAGGGCTTCTCCGGCGGTGAGAAGAAGCGCCACGAGATCCTCCAGCTGGAGCTCCTCAAGCCGAAGATCGCGATTCTCGACGAGACCGACTCCGGCCTCGACGTCGACGCCCTGCGCCAGGTCTCCGAGGGCGTCAACCGCGTCCACGCGAGCGGCGAGGTCGGCACGCTGCTGATCACCCACTACACGCGCATCCTGCGCTACATCAAGCCGGACTTCGTGCACGTCTTCGCCAAGGGCAGGATCGTGGCGTCCGGCGGCCCGGAGCTCGCCGACGAGCTCGAGGCCGAGGGCTACGAGAAGTACACGAAGGGTGGCGTATCAGCGTGACACAGCTGCCGGGCCTTCTCGACACTGAGGCGATCCGCAAGGACTTCCCCATCCTGGATCGTGTGGTCCACGACGGGAAGAAGATCGTTTACCTGGACAACGCGGCGACTTCGCAGAAGCCGCGCCAGGTCCTCGACGCGCTGAACGCGTACTACGAGCAGAGCAACGCCAACGTCCACCGCGGCGTCCACGTGCTCGCCGAGGAGGCCACGGCGCTGTACGAGGGCGCTCGCGACAAGGTCGCCGCCTTCATCAACGCGCCGAGCCGCGACGAGGTCATCTTCACGAAGAACGCCTCGGAGTCGCTCAACCTCGTGGCGAACATGCTGGGCTGGGCCGACGAGCCCTACCGCGTGGACGCCGAGACCGAGATCGTCATCACGGAGATGGAGCACCACTCCAACATCGTGCCGTGGCAGCTGCTCTCGCAGCGCACCGGCGCGAAGCTGAAGTGGTTCGGCATCACCGACGACGGCCGCCTCGACCTGTCCGACATCGACGAGATCATCACCGAGAAGACGAAGATCGTCTCCTTCACGCTGGTCTCGAACATCATGGGCACGATCAACCCGGTCGACGCGATCATCCGCCGCGCCCAGGAGGTCGGCGCGCTCGTGTGCATCGACGCCTCGCAGGCGGCGCCGCACATGGTGCTCGACGTACAGGCGCTCCAGGCCGACTTCGTGGCCTTCACCGGCCACAAGATGGTCGGCCCGACCGGCATCGGCGTGCTCTGGGGACGCCAGGAGCTGCTTGAGGACCTTCCGCCGTTCCTCGGCGGCGGCGAGATGATCGAGACCGTGTCGATGAGCTCGTCGACGTACGCTCCCGCTCCGCACAAGTTCGAGGCGGGTACGCCCCCGATCGCGCAGGCCGTCGGCCTCGGCGCGGCCGTGGACTACCTCACCGCGATCGGCATGGACAAGATCGCCGCCCACGAGCACGCGATCACCGAGTACGCGGTCAAGCGCCTCTCGGAGGTCGAGGGCCTGCGGATCATCGGCCCGACGACGGCCGAGGACCGCGGCGCGACGATCTCCTTCGTGCTCGGCGACATCCACCCGCACGACGTGGGCCAGGTTCTCGACGAGCTGGGCATCGCGGTCCGGGTCGGACACCACTGCGCGCGGCCTGTCTGCCTGCGGTACGGAATTCCTGCGACCACGCGAGCGTCGTTCTATCTGTACTCCACGCCGGCCGAGGTCGACGCCTTGGTCGAGGGCCTGGAGCACGTCCGGAACTTCTTCGGCTGAGGGCTGGGATCGTGAAGCTGGATTCGATGTACCAGGAAGTCATCCTGGACCACTACAAGCACCCCCACGGGCGCGGGCTCCGGGACGGCGACGCCGAGGTGCACCACGTCAACCCGACGTGCGGCGACGAGATCACGCTTCGCGTGAAGTACGACGGCGCGACCATCGCCGACGTCTCGTACGAGGGCCAGGGCTGCTCCATCAGCCAGGCCAGCGCCTCGGTGCTGAACGATCTGCTGGTCGGCAAGGAGCTGACCGAGGCGCAGAAGATCCAGGCGACCTTCCTGGAACTGATGCAGTCCAAGGGCCAGATCGAGCCGGACGACGCGATGGAGGAGGTACTGGAGGACGCGGTCGCGTTCGCCGGTGTCTCGAAGTACCCCGCGCGTGTGAAATGCGCTCTGCTGAGCTGGATGGCATGGAAGGACGCGACGGCCCAGGCACTGGGCGACGGCGCCGAGAGGAAGACCGCATGAGCGAGAACGCTGTGACACCCACCGAGACCGAGACCGTGACCACCAAGCCGGCCTCCGAGGAGGAGGTCCGCGAGGCGCTGTACGACGTGGTCGACCCCGAGCTGGGCATCGACGTCGTCAACCTCGGCCTGATCTACGGCATCCACATCGACGACTCGAACATCGCCACGCTCGACATGACGCTGACGTCCGCGGCCTGCCCGCTGACCGACGTCATCGAGGACCAGGCGAAGTCGGCGACCGAGGGCATCGTCAACGAACTCAAGATCAACTGGGTCTGGATGCCGCCGTGGGGCCCGGACAAGATCACGGACGACGGTCGCGAGCAGCTTCGCGCGCTCGGCTTCAACGTCTGAGACGTCTACGGCATGCGAGAGGCCCCCGGCAGCGCCGGGGGCCTCTCGCTGTGCCGGTGGTGGCCGCGGTCAGTGCGGGGCCGCCGCCTCGGCGAGGGCCGGGGCCAGGTTCTCCCTGCGGATGCGCTGGCCGACGTACAGCAGGCCGGTCACCAGCGGGGGGAAGGTGGCGGCGATGATCTGGCTGATCATGCTGCCCAGCATGATGAAACCCAGGTAGCCGGCCATCGCGGTGAGGGCCTCGCCCACGCCGGGTTCGGGCCCCATATCGGCCATGCCGGGCATGCTCGACATCATGCCGATGATCGTGAGCGGCATCTGCACGATGTACCCCGCGATCATGGCGATGACCCACGCCAGCATGCTGATGCCGAAGATCCGCCACCAGGAGCCCTTCACCAGCCGGGCCGAGCGGCGCAGCGCGGCGACGGGCCGCTGGGACTCGAAGACCACGGCGGCCGGCGCCAGGCTGAACAGCACCCACACCCAGACCGCCACGGGAATGCACGCCAGCAGCAGGAGAAAGCCCAGCACGGCCCATGCCCCGGACGCGTCGTCCGAGACCAACGACACGATCAGCACGACGTAACTGACCATGAAGATGGCCATGACGAGCATCGCGACGAGCCAGGGCAGCAGCATCGCGCCGATCACGGCGGGCACCCGCGCCCAGGCGCGGCGCCACACCGCGCCGAGGGTCGTACGGCGGCCGAGTACCGCTTCCTGGAGGACGGCGGGGCAGGCGGCCATGATGGCCGCGTTGGCGATCACCATGGCCAGTACGGCGACGAGGAACACCAGGGCGAACGCGATGACCAGCGGCGCCACGACGTCGGAGTCCAGGGAGTCGTCGTACTGCGCGGCGTCGACCACCTTGTCCAGGCTGTCGCTCGTCGCTGAGTAGGCGATGCCCAGGGCCGCCAGCGTCACCAGCAGCGCGCCGCCGTACACCAGCACGGCTATGCCGAACAGCTGCTTCCAGTAACGGCCCACCGTGGACATGGAGCCGTTGAGGATGTCCCCGAGCGAGAGCGGCGCCAGCGGGATCACGCCCGGCTTGGGCGGCGGCGGGTGGGGCGGCATCCAACCGCCGCCGCCCCAGTTGGGCGGCGGCGGTTGCGGGGCTCCTGCGTACGGGGGTCCTGCATACGGTCCGTCGCCGTGGGGGCCGTTCCAGCCCGAATCGTGCGCCACTTTCACTCCGTTGCGTTCCAGGCCCTGACCGGGCGCTACACCGTATCCGGTGGCTGAGGCCGGCGGAACGGAGCGGTGCGCACGGCACCGCCTACGCGATCTGGGCGGGCGTCGGTGCTGCTGACCGGCGCGGAGTACGACGCGGCGTACGCGCGGGAGATGCCGGCGCGCGTCATGGGGCGGCGGTCCTGACGGTGGCCAGCGCCGTCTCCACGCTCGCGACGATGTCCGTGACCGGATAGAGGGCTTGACGGACCGTACGGTCGCGCTCCACCACCAGCGTCAGCCGCTTCAGCCGGCTCATGCCCGCCGCGCGGAACGTCGGCAGGCGCAGCGCGGCCGCCAGCGTGAGGTCCGCGTCCGACAGGAGCGGGAAACCCAGCCGCTCCTTGTCCGCGAACGCCCGCTGCTCGTCCGGGCGCTGGACGGACACCCCGTGCACGGTCGCGCCCGCGGCCGTGAACTCGGCCAACCGGTCGCGGTACGTGCAGGATTCGAGGGTGCAGCCCGGCGCGCCCGGGACCTCGGCCCAGCCGGGCGGATAGGCCTCGGGGCGGGCGTACGCGCCCGGGAAGCAGTACAGGACGGTGTACGGCGTGTCCGCGACCGGATCGCGCGAGTCGCCGTCCATGCCGAGGAGTCGCAGCTCGGGCAGGCGTGTGCCGACGAGCCGGTGCACGCGCTCGGCCTCCCGTGACGCCTGCGTCGCCGTCGCCGTCGTCTCCCCGTCCCCGAGCAGCCAGGTGTCGCCCCAGTCCTGGAGCGCGATCAGTACGGGCAGGAGTGCGCGGCCCCGCCGGGTGAGGCGGTATTCGTAACGGACGGGCCGGTCCTGGTACGGCGCGCGCGTCAGTACGTCCGCGTCGACCAGCAGGCGCAGCCGCTCGGCGAGCACCTTGCGGGACATGCCGGTCTCGGCCTGGAGCGCGTCGAAGCGGTGCACACCGCGGGCCGCGTCGCGCACGATCAGCAGGGTCCACCAGTCGCCGACGACGTCAAGGGCCTGGGCGATGGAGCAGTCGGCGTCGTCGAGGCGGGTGCGTTGTGCCATGGCTCTCATGCTGGCATAGTCCGTTCCCAAAGGGAACTCACTTGGGGGGCGGGCAGGTTGGGGTCACTTCGGGACGTACCGAAGGCCGTCTGGCAACTGGCGTTCGGCATCTTCTTCAACAGCGCCGTCGCCTTCACCTTCATCTATCTCTTCGTCCACCTGACGGACGAGCGAGGGCTGGCCGTCGCGCAGGCAGGTGTCATCAGCGGCATCGGAGGCGTCGGCCTGGTCGCCGGGAACTTCACCGGAGGCTGGTTCGGTGACCGTTTCGGTCACCGGCGCACGCTGCTGACCGCCTCCGTGCTCGCGGGCGCGGGGCTGGTCGCGCTGCCCGCCCTGCCGGACGTACTGCTGTACGCCGCGCTGCCCCTGGCGCAGTACGCGCAGGGCGTCGTGCGCGCCTCGAACTCCGCGCTCATCGCGGTCTCCGTACCCGACGGATCGCGCCGCCAGGGCTTCGCCGTGATGCGCGTGGCCGGGAACGCGGGCTTCACCGTGGGCGCGCCGCTCGGGGCGCTGGTCTCGGCGGAGTTCTCGTACACCCTGATCTTCGTCGCGGACGGCATCGGCACCCTTCTCTTCGCTCTGTACGCCGCGCTGGTCCTGCCGGGGGCACGCCCGGCCGTTCGGCGCCCCCGGAGCCGCCCCGCGCCGGGGGTGTGGCGGGAACTGCGGGCCCGCCCCACGGTCCTCGTCCTCCTCGTATCGATCTTCTTCGCCGACATCGTCTACCGGCAGATGTTCTCCACCGTCCCGGTCTTCCTCGGCGACCACGGCATGGACACCCGCGCGTACGGCTGGCTGATCGCCATCAACGGAGCGGTCATCCTCTGCCTGGAACTCCCGGCGGCCGTCGTCCTGCGCAGGCGCGCGCCCCTGACGATCGTCGGCGTGGGCCTGGCCCTGGTCGGCCTGGGCTACGGCGCCCTGACGCTGGGCGCTTCGCTCTCGGTGGCCGTGGTGATGATGCTGCTGCTCACGGCGGGGGAGATCCTCTACAAGACCCCGGCCACCGCCTACGTCGCCGATCAGGCACCGGACCACGCGCAGGGCCGCTTCCAGAGCCTGTACGCCGGTGTCTCGGTCAGCGGCGTCATCCTCGCCCCACCGCTGGGAGGCGCCCTGTACGAAACGGCGCCGGCCCTGCTCTGGCCGCTGAGCGCGGCGCTGGCGCTGGCGGCGGGCGGGGCGGTGATCGCGGCGGGACGGCTCGGCGGTGCGGCGGGCGGGCCGTCTCTTTCGCGGCTCCGCCGCGTGCGGGTCGCTGCCCCGGACCCCGGCCCTCAGTCGCCGGACGGGCTGCGAGCCCGTGCGAAAGACCAGGTGGCGCGGCAAAATCAAGCCCGTCCGGCGCTTGAGGACACGGCGGAGCCGCACGAGGCGGAGCGGAGAAACTGAGCGCGTCCGGCGATAGGGTCCCGGAGGCCGGGGCAGCCGCCAACGGGGTCTTCGCCGGGCACCGGCGCCCGGCATCCGGGACTGGTTCGCCTCGACACGCCGGTGCCGGTTAGCGTTCAGGCATGACCGATACGACTGCTACTCGCACCACCGGCGCTGTCGCCGCCGGCCTCGCCACCCTCGCCGCGGACGGCACCGTCCTCGACACCTGGTTCCCCGCCCCCGAGCTCGTCGCCGAGCCCGGCCCCGCCGGCACCGAGCGCCTCACCGCCGAGCGCGCCGCCGAGCTGCTCGGCGCCTCCGCGCCGAAGGCCCTCGGCCCCGACGCCCGCCGCGGCGTCCAGGTCGTCGCCGTCCGTACGGTCATCGCCTCGCTGGACGACAAGCCGCTGGACGCCCACGACGCGTACCTGCGCCTGCACCTCCTCTCGCACCGCCTGGTCCAGCCGCACGGCCAGAACCTGGACGGCCTCTTCGGCCTCCTCGCCAACGTCGCCTGGACCTCGCTCGGCCCGGTCGCCGTCGACCAGCTGGAGGCGGCACGGCTGAACGCCCGCGCCGAGGGCCTGCACCTCCAGGTCACCTCGGTCGACAAGTTCCCGCGCATGACCGACTACGTGGCCCCCAAGGGCGTCCGTATCGCCGACGCCGACCGTGTCCGCCTCGGCGCGCACCTCGCCGAGGGCACCACGGTGATGCACGAGGGCTTCGTGAACTTCAACGCCGGCACCCTCGGCACGTCCATGGTCGAGGGCCGCATCTCCGCGGGCGTCGTCATCGGCGACGGCTCCGACATCGGCGGCGGCGCGTCCACCATGGGCACCCTCTCCGGCGGCGGCAACGTCCGCATCACCATCGGCGAGCGCTGCCTGGTCGGCGCCGAGGCGGGCGTCGGCATCGCGCTCGGCGACGAGTGCGTCGTCGAGGCCGGCCTGTACGTCACGGCGGGCACCCGCGTCACGATGCCCGACGGCCAGATCGTCAAGGCCCGCGAACTCTCCGGCGCCAGCAACATCCTCTTCCGCCGCAACTCGGTGACCGGCACCGTCGAGGCCCGCCCGAACAACGCGGTCTGGGGCGGCCTGAACGAGATCCTCCACAGCCACAACTGATCACGTCACTGAGCGCCCTTCACTGCCTCCAGTGAGGCCGGGGAGGGCGCTCAGTTGTGCCCGCCGCACATACACGACTGTGGTGCATGGGCAATGGGTGGTACATGGCCCACTCGGCCGCCACTCGCCGTGAACCGCACTCTGACGGATGAAACCGCGTGACCTCTGGGCCGTTCGGGTGGATAGGCAGGTGGATAACCAGGTCGGCACATCGGACGAAGAACAGGCGGGGCATCGGCATGAAGGCAGCACAGCAGACACGGGCACTGGCCCGGTGGATCAGCGGATGCGGCGCGGTTCTCCTGGCGGTGGGGCTGCCCGCGGGGGCGGCGCACGCTGACGAGACGCACAACAACTCCCACAACGCGCCCCGCGTGGCTCTGATCAACACCGGTCAGATCGACGACCCGATGGAGGACGTCCTGGAGCACGCCACGATCCTCGGCAGGACCTACCTGTCGGGCTGACCCCGCTGAACCAGAAGTTCGTACGCCTCCAGCAGCCCGCTGACCGTCGCCCGGTCGGCGGGCCGCAGCGGTTCCCTGACCGGGCCCGCCGGCAGCCCCAGCGCACCGAGCAGCCCCTTCGTGGTGACCGTGCCCGGCAGGCCCGACGCCATCGTGAGAGTGATGAGAGGCAGTGCGCGCCGGTGGGCGCGGGCGGCCCCCGCCGTGTCCCCGGCGTCGTACGCGTCGAGTACCGCCCGCATCGCACGGGGCGCGGAGTTGGCGACCGTACTGACATAGCCGGCCCCGCCCACCGCGTAGAGCGGCAGGTTCAGCTCCTCGCAGCCCGAGTAGTAGGCGAGATCCGTCCGCGAGATCACGGTGGCGCTGCCCAGCAGGTCGTACGCGCAGTCCTTGACCGCGGTGATACGCGGATGGCCGGCGAGACGCAGCATGGTCCCGACCTCGATGCGGGTGCCGGTGCGGCCGGGGATGTCGTACAGCATCAGCGGAATGCCGACCGCGTCCGCGACCCGCCAAAAGTGCGCCTCGACGGCGTCCTGGGGCGGCCGGCTGTAGTACGGCGTGACCACCAACAGCCCGTCCGCGCCCGCCCGTTCGGCCTCTCGTGCCAGCTCGACCGTGTGCCGGGTGTCGGCGCTGCCGACGCCCGCCAGGACCGACGCCCGGTCACCGACCGCCTCGGACACGGCCCGTACGAGCGCGCTCTTCTCGGCGTCGGTGGTGGTCGGGGACTCGCCGGTGGTGCCGTTCAGTACGAGACCTTCGCAGCCGCCTTCGGACACCAGGCGGTCGGCGAGCGACTGGGCGCCGTCCAGGTCCAGTGTTCCCGCAGGGGTGAAGGGCGTGATCATTGCGCACAGGGCGCGGCCGAAAGGGCCTGATGCGGTCATACGGGCAGTCTCGGCCGCCGGATGGTGAAGGTCCACTTAGATTTTCTTGGTGTGAGTGGCAAGCGATGCTGAACAGTCAGTGGGGTGGGCCACTGGATCGCCGAACTCCCCCACGAGGTACTGCACGTCGACGGTGGCGGACACTTGCTGTGAAACCGAGGCGGGGATGGGGAACATGGGCATACGCAGAAGCGGTGGAGCAGTGGCCTGGGCGGTCGCGGTGGCTCCGGGCTCCGAGGGCTCCGGTGCGTACCTCAGGATCGCGCCCGCCCCGCGTCAGGAGTCCTGGACGTTCGAGGTGATGACGGAACTGGGCGACGGCGCCACGCTGGAGGTCTCGCCCTGGGACCGCCTCCCCTCCTGACCGTCGGAGCGCACGCTCGCGGGCCCGCGTCCTGGCGGGTTCGCGGTACGGAAGATCACGGCCGGGACGCTGACACACTTGACCTCAACCGCGCTTCGGGTTTGAGGATGGTGAGCACGAGAACGCGCCGCACCGGCGCGTCGAGTGAGGAGGATCAGCCATGTCCGTACGAGGCGCGCAGCTCGACACCCGGCCCCTGGTGGGGCGTTCGGACGCCGGAGCCGTGCTGGCCAGTACCTGGCGGGTCGGTACGCCGGAGCGCCAGTGGGCCGCCGTGGAGGCCATCTCGAAAGTGTGGCAGAGCCGCCCGTGGCCGGACGTGGGGCTGCTGTCGTACAGCGTGTACGTGGGCGAGGACGGCGACACCCTGCTGCACTACTCGCAGTGGCGCAGCATGGAGGACTACCACGCGTTCGTCGCCGCCTTCCGGGACGAGCGCAACGCCGAGATCGACGCGGCCGTACCCGGCATCGAGCGGGTCGCCCTGCACGCGTACGAGTTCTACCGCAGCACCTCCCTCGCGCCCGGCGGCGCCGACCGCGAGCCCGGCTGCGTCGTGATCGTCGACGTCGAGTTCGAGGGGCCCGACGCGGCCCGGCAGCGGGACTGGGTGGACACCGTGTTCGAGGCGCTCGCGACGGACCCGGGCCCGCACCCCGGCGGGATCGCCGGACACTTCCACGTCAGTACGGACGGGACACGCGTGCTGAACTACGCGGAGTGGGAGAGCGCCGAGGCGCACATCGAGGCGCTGGGCGGGACCGGCGCCGTGGGCGCGGCGACGCCGCAGTGGCAGAAGGTCCACGGCTACCCGGGCGTGACCGGCGGCGGCGTGAAGCGGTACACGCCCGCGCTCAGCCTGAGCGCGGGCGTGTGACGGGAACCGGAAACTACGGGCGGAAGCGGATGACCTGGGGGTCGTGGTCGCTGTTCTGCTCGGCGAACTCCGCGTTGATGTGCACGCTGTCGTAGCTGAACTTCCCGATCGACGGGCTGGTCAGGATCTGGTCCAGGACCTGGCTGTTGCCCTGGAAGACGTACGAGTAACGCTCGGAACGCGGCAGGGACTTGACCGCCGGGTAGAGCGCGCCGTCCGCCGTCAGGGCGTTCGTCGTCGCGGAGAACTCGAAGTCGTTGATGTCGCCGAGGACCAGTACGTCCGCGTTGCGCTCGGCCTTGAGGATGTCCTTGACGAACGCGTTGACCGACTGGGCCTGCTCAAGCCGCTTGGCCTCCGACTTGCGCACCGGCGGCTGGTGGTGCGACGGCAGGCCCTCGTCGCCGCCCTTCGAGCCGAAGTGGTTGGCGATGACGAAGACCGTACGGCCGCGGAAGGTGAACTCGCCGGCCAGCGGCTTGCGGCTGTTCTCCCAGGCCGCGTTCGCCGGGTCGATCCGGCCGGGGGAGAGGGTCAGGGCCGCGCGGCCCTTCTCCCGTACGACACCGGTCGCGGTGGTGGCGTCGCCGGCGCCGCGGTCGGTGAAGGAGACCCGCTCGGGGTTGAAGAGGAAGACCTGGCGGATGTTGCCGCCGGGCTCGCCGCCGTCCCTGTTGTTGACGGGGTCGACCGTGCGCCAGGCGTACGACGGGCCGCCGGCCGCGGCGATCGCCGCCGTGAACTTCTTCAGCGTCTCCTCGGCGGAGACCGTGCCGTCGTTCTTCGCGCCGTTGTTGTCCTGGATCTCCTCCAGGGCGAGGATGTCGGGCGAGGCCAGGTTGTCCACGACCGCCGCCGCCAGGGCGTCGAACTTCGTCTGCGGGTCGCCCGGGTCGAGGTTCTCGACGTTGTACGTCGCCACCGCCAGCTCGCCGCGGCGCTGCGGCCGGGTCGACTCGCGCTCCAGGCCGCGGTCGATGACCGTGCCGAGCGTGCGGGCCGTCAGGGTGTAGCCGCCGAACTGGTTGAAGTCCAGGGGGCCTTCGGTCGTACCCGACAGCACGTCCCCGACGTTCGCCTTGGGGAACGGCCGCTGGGAGATCGGCGCGAGCTGCTGGATCTGGAGCCGGCCGGTGTTCTGCGAGGTGTACGAGCCGTAGACCGTGCCGCCGCGCCGGTTGTCGTTCTCGTCGGGCTTCACCGTGACCCACAGCTCCGAGTACGGGTCGGTCGCGCCGACCACGCGCGACGAGCCGATGCGGACGTTGCTGCCCTCCAGCGACTCGTAGTGGTCCAGGGCGTACGCCGACGGCTTCAGCGGCAGCGTGTTGATGCTGCCGCCCGCCGCCGGGTCGCCTTCGGGGGCGTACGAGGAGGGAACGGACTTCGCCGAGATCGTGACCGGCTCGGGCAGCGCGTTGCCCGAGGAGACCACGGTCACCGCCGGCTTGGAGATCTGGGTGACCGACTGGTTGCCGGACGACGTACCGCCGGGGATGTACTCGCCGACCGTGCCCGACACCTTGACGGCGTCACCGACGGCGACAGTCGGCGCGGAGCTGGTGAAGACGAAGACGCCCTCGCTGGTGGCGGCGTTGGTGTCGGCCTCGGGGTCCTGGAACCAGAAGCCCTTCGAGCCGTACGTCCGCACACCCGTGACGATGCCGGACACGTCGGTGACCTGCTGTCCGGCGAGCGGGGATATCCGGGTGGTGCCCTGGATGTCGTGGATCCGGGTCTCCGCGGTCGCGGACGCGGACGCGGAGGACGAGCCGGCCAGCAGGCCGCCTGCCAGTGCGGTGGCTACGACGGCCGCGACCGCGGCGGATCTCGGGAGGGAGGAGGAACGGGCTGTCATCACGTGGCTCCGAGTGCGAGGGATGAGGGGTAGAGCGTGGTTCTACGCGCGTCAATCTCTTGTGTGGGCCCGGAGGTTGTCAAGGGCCGCCGGGTGTACGGATTCTGACGCGTACATGAACCCGGTGGGATGCGGGCAAATACGTCTACGCTGGGGGCCGCCCGACCCGCATGCGCCAAGGAGAACCCCCAGATGTCCGGTGACCGCCCGACCCTGCCGCCGGTGCGGCTCCACTCCGACGCCGAACTGGCACGGGAGGCGCTCACCTCGCCGCTGCTCGCGCGCGCCGCGCGGCTCGCCCGGTGGGCGGGGCCCGCGACCCGGGTCGGCGCGGGCGGTGAACTCGTCGACGAGCAGCTGCCGGAGGCCGCCGAGCACCTGGGGCTGTCCGCCGACGAGGACGGCGCGGCGGAGGCGAGCGAGGCCTGGCGGCTCGCCGTCGACGCGGGGCTTGTCGACGTGACAGACCCTGAGGAAGGGGCGGACGAGGCGGACGGCGCGGAGGGTGACGCCGAGGCCACCGGTACTGTCACGGCCGGCGAGAACCTGGCACTGCTCACCTCCGGAAGCCCCCAGGACGTACTCGCCATCTGGCTCGACGCCTTCGAGGCCGTCTTCGCCGACGCCACCGCGCCCGTCCTGGACGACCTCGCGGACGCCATCGCCGAGGACGGGCAGATCGACTTCGAGGCGCTGGAGTGGGACCCGGAGGTGGAGGCCGACTTCCTGGAGGGCGTACTCGGCAATCTGTACCTGCTGACCGTATCCGGGGGCGCGGCGGAAGGTCCGGTGCCGCTGCCGGCGCTCGCCGCCTCGATGATCGTGCCGGACGACATGGGCGAGCCCACCGACGACGTACTGGAGCAGGTGTCGGACGCGATGATGCGGCTCGACGACCAGTTCCGGGTGCTGGAGCCGATCGGTCTCGTCACCTACCGGCCCGTCGACGAGGCGCTGATGGCGGAGGAGGGCGCGGAGCCCCAGCCGCCCGTCGACGACGAGGACGTGACGCGGTACGGAATGGTGGGGCTGACCCCTCTCGGTCTGTACGGAGTCAGGGCCCGCATGCTCGAAGCGGGCGTGGACGCGCCCGCGGTCGGCGACCTCGCGGACAAGGGCGCCGAGGCGCTGCTCGACGGCATCGCGTACTTCCCCGAGGCGTCCGCCGGGGCCGAGACGCAGATGTGGCTCGCCCGGCGTGAACCGGCCGCTGCGGCACGTGAGTTGCTCGCCGCGGCGCGGGGCAGGGACAGCGGCGCGCCGCTGCGCAGGCTCCGCAGCCAGCAGGCGCTCTCGCTGGTCGGCCCGGGGGCGGAGGACGCGGTGCGCGAGGTGCTGGACGACGCGGAACTGGGAGGCCTGGCGCGGGTCTGGCTCGCCGAGCACGGGGCGTCGGACGTGCCGCCGCCGCCCGAGTCGATGATCTTCTGGCTGGCGATCGACACCATCGCCGCCCAGCTGGACGCGGACGGCGAACCCGACGAACTCCAGGGGCTGCTGGCGGGGCTGACCGGCCGGCACAGCGGTTTCTTCGACGCGGCGTGGCGGGTGGACCATCCGGCCACGGCGGACGTCCTGGAGGCGATGGGGCGGCTGCACCCGGACAAGAAGGCGGCGAAGGAGGCGCGGAAGGCGGCGTTCAAGGCGAGGTCGCGCAGGGCGGGTTGAGGCCCCGGCGGGTAGTAGGGGGGCGCGGGTGGGTGGCCCTGCGGGGCTTGTTCCCCACCCCGCCCCTTCCCGAACTGGGGCGCTGCCCCAGGCCCCGGTCCTCAAGCGCCGGACGGGCTGGGGTGGCCGGGGGTTGCTGGGGCTCCGCCCCGGACCCCGCTCCTCAAACGCCGGAGGGGCTGGAAGTTGCCCAGGGGGTGACCATCCAGCCCCTCCGGCGTTTGAGGACACGCCCGGAGGGCGTCCGGGGGTCTGGGGGCTTGCCCCCACGCGGCGGAGCCGCAAATGTCACGGCCGGGAAGGGGCGGGTCGGGGAACAGCGCCGCAGGCAACCCCGCACCCGCACCCGCACCCGCACCCGCACCCGCACCCACCACCGCCCCACCCGCCACGCGCCCGCCTCAAGTCCGCAGATACGACGCCCCGTTGAGGTCCAGCACCGCCCCCGACGACCACTCCGCGCCCGGCGACGCCAGCCACACCACCGCGCCCGCGATCTCCTCCGCCGTCGCCACCCGCCCGAACGGGCTCTGCGCCCGGATCGCCTCGCCCTCCGCCCCGCTCAGCCGCTCCGCCACGCGCTCGGTGTCGAAGAACCCCGGCGCCACGGACGCCACCCCGATGCCGTACGGCGCGAGGGACACCGCCAGCGACTGGCCGAGCGCGTGCACCGCCGCCTTCGTCGCTCCGTACGCCGGGTGGTCGGGCTCCCCGCGGAACGCGCCGCGCGAGCCGACGTTGACGATCCGGCCGCCCGTGCCCTGGTCGATCATGCGGCGGGCCGCGAGATGGCTGAGGTTGGCCGTGGCGAGCAGGTTGACGGACACATGGCGCTGCCATACGGCCGCCCACTCGTCGTACGGCGTCTCGGCAAGGGGATGGCGCTCGTTGACGGCCGCGTTGTTCACCAGGACGTCGATGCCGCCGAGCCCCTCCGCCGCCAGGTCCGCGACGGCGGCCGCGCCCGCCGGGTCGGACAGGTCGCCGCCGGCCAGCACATGGCCCGTACCGGGGAGCCCTTCCAGGGTCCGCAGGGCGTCCTCGCGCCGCGAGCCGTAGTGGACCGCGACGCGGTCACCGCCCGCCGCGAAGGCGTGGGCCACGGCGCGTCCGAGACCGCGCGAGGCGCCGCTGACGAGGACGCGACGGCCGGACGGCGACAGGGGCGACGGCGGGGGCGAGGGCGGCGGCGACTGCGGCGGCGCGTGCGGGGGCAGGTGCATGACGGTGGCCTCTCGTACGACGGGCACTGTTCAGCCCCCGTTTATACGCGCGCGCGAGCCTGGGCTCGAAAACACGTGCCCCTCAAGGGCCTCAGGAGGTACGAATGACGATCACCCGCAGGGATTTCGCCAGACACTCCGCGTTCACGGGCGCGTCGGTCGCGCTCGTCGGCAGCGTCGGCGCGCTCTCCACCGCCCCCGGAGCCCTCGCCGCCGACGACCAGGCCGCCGGGGCAGAGGGCGGCGACGAGGCCGCCGGAAAGGGCGGGCACGGCCCCGGCTACGGGCCGCTCGTACCCGACCCCCACGGCATCCTGGCCCTCCCCGCAGGGTTCTCGTACCGGATCATCACGCACTCCGGTGTCACGAAGCTGGAGTCCGGCGAGTACACGCCGTCCAACCACGACGGCACCGCCGCCTTCGAGGGCACGCGCGGCACGACGCTCCTCGTCAACAACCACGAGCTCAAGGGCGCGCGCTCCAAGTGGAAGCACCCCGTTCCGCTCGCCGAGGGCCTGGTGTACGACCCGGCCGCGTCCGGCGGCTGCACGGTCGTCGAGGTGCACCGCAGCGGCGAGGTCGCCGAGTGGGTCGCCATCGCGGGGACCTCCACGAACTGCGCGGGCGGCAGCACCAGCTGGGGCACCTGGCTGACCTGCGAGGAGAACTCCGACCGGGCCGGCCAGAACGGCATGACCAAGGACCACGGCTACGTCTTCGAGGTCGACCCCTACGACCGTCGCGCCAACCTGAACCCCAAGCCCATCAAGGCGTTCGGCCGCTTCGACCACGAAGCCGTCGTCATCGACCCCAAGCGCGGCCACGCGTACCTCACCGAGGACGACTCGGAGCCCAACGGGCTGCTCTTCCGCTGGGTCCCGCCGCACGGCTTCAAGCACGGCCGCGGGCAGCTCCGCAAGCTCGCCGACGACGCGGGCACCCTCCAGGCCACCAAGTGCTTCGACTCCGGCGGCCGGTTCGTCGACGACCTGTCGCGCGCCACGCGCATCGGCACGGTCTACGGCGTCGACTGGATCGACGTACCCGACCGGGACGGCAGGACGGTCCCGGTGCGCGAGCAGTTCGACGACGGAGACATCACGCGCGCCCGCAAGCTGGAGGGCATGTGGTGGGCCGACGGCGGCGCGTACATCGTCTCGTCGTACGCCCGTGACGAGAGCCCCGGCGAGCCGCACGACGGACAGGTGTGGTTCTACGACCCGAAGCGCCGCACGCTCACGCTGAAGGTGTTGCTCGGTACGGGCGGGCAGCTCGACGGCCCGGACAACATCACCGTCTCGCCGTACGGCGGCCTGGTCCTCGCGGAGGACGGCGAGGGCGGCCAGCACCTCTTCGGCGCCACGGAGAGCGGCCGTACGTACCCCATCGCCCGCAACGAGCTCAACGTGGGCACCGAGGCCGAGCCGGAGTTCAGCGAGTTCGCCGGGGTCGTTTTCTCTCCCGACGGAAAGACGCTCTACGCCAACATCCAGGACCCGGGCATCATGCTCGCCATCACCGGTCCGTGGCGGCGCCGTCGCCCCCGCTGACCGCGAGGAGCTCGGCCAGGTCGCCCTCGTGCTCGCGGATCAGGTCGGCCACCGGCTCCTGCTCCCACCACGGCACGGGGGCGGCGCGCTCCGCGCACCAGGCGAGGGCCTCCGGCATGCTCGGCCGGTCGGCGGGGGCGGTCGCCAGGCAGGCGGCGAGGAAGCCGGGCCACTCGCCTCCCGGTACGCCGACGAGGTCGGGAGCGTCGTGCAGGGTCCGGTCGGTCACCTGCTCGGCGCTGCCCGACCCGAACGGATTGCGTCCCGTGCTGGACAGCGCGAGGAGCGCGCCCAGCGCGAACACGTCGGCGGGTGTGTCGGCCCGGCTGCCCGGCGTCAGCTCCTCCGGGGCGACGAAGCCGAGGAAACCGGAGCCGGCGGGGTCGAGGCCGGCGGAGCGGCCGGCGGTGCCGAAGTCGACGATCTTCGGGCCCCGGTGGGTGATCAGGACATGAGCCGGCTTGAGGTCGAGGAGGGCGGGCCCCGCGCCGTGGATCGCGGCAAGGGCCACGGCGAGCGCCGAGCCGAACGTGCCGAGGTCCGCCGGGCCCAGTGGCCCCGCCGTGGTGATGGCCTCCACGAGCGGCGGGCCGACGCAGAACTCGGCCGCCAGCCAGGGCTGCTGGTCCTCCGTACCGGCGTCGAGCACCGTAGCGGTGAAGGGTCCGCGCACGCGGAGAGCGGCGGCGGCCTCGCGGCGGAAGCGCTCGCGGAATCTAGGTGCGGCGGTCAGGTGCTCATGGACCGTCTTGAGGGCGACCAGCCGTCCGGCGGGGTCCCGTGCCAGATGCACACGGCCCGTACCGCCCTCACCGATCAGCGAGACGATGCGGTACTCCGCGCGCTCGGCCATGCCGTGGTCCCTCCGGTCGTACGCAATCGTGATCGTGATCCAGTGTCCCGGACGCCATCTGCGACGCGTACGGCGGCCGGGCGGTTGCGGTTCCGGGGAAACTCCTCGCCTTCCGGTTGTTTGTTTCCACGAAATCACGCCGGGCCCGCCACCATCGAACTCCGGGGCAGGGCAATGGGTTTCCGGAGGACGGGCAACGGTTGATTTCTCGACGTCGAGGAACGTTCGTTCGCATGCCGTCATCGGCTTCGGACCGATGCGGTGCAGGGGGGCGGAGCAGCGGGTCAGCTCGTCAACCGATTTCCCGGATCTCCTCCGGCGTCCCCTTTTCCGGCCGCGTTTGCCTCACGAATTCGGAGGAATTCTCCTACGGCTGTGGGGTGCACGGTCCGGGCTTTTCCTGCTCGGTGTGGCCAATTTCGCTCCGGGGCAAGCCCTTTGCGCGATGGGCACGCGTGTTCGTCGTCACCGGCGGCAGCCGCGCCCGGCGACGGGAGCGGAGCGACCGGCATGTTTCCGGCGAACATTCCGGTCCGTACCGTGAATTTCCCCGGTACCGGGCCGGTCACCCTCCGTTCGCAACGCCTGGTCCGCACCCGTTCCGCGGCCTTGCGGGCCCGGCCTCCCGCAGGGTGGCGTCACCGGGCCCAGGGAGGGTCGCCGACCGGCCCCAGGCGAAGTGATCATGGACGGGCATGGCGTGGCGGCCTCATGGGGCGCATACTCTCAACTAATGACAAAGTCAGCCGGAGCCCGGCGTTACCTGCCGTCCAGTCCCTTCAACGTCCCCGCCGCGGACGCCCCCCCGATCGAGGTTTTCGAGGTGGGCGACCGGGTTTCCCATGATCAGTTCGGACTCGGGAGGGTCATCGCAGTCGAAGGTGATGCGGCGGTTCTCATCGACTTCGCAGGGCGGCAGGGCCGCATCCTGAGCCCCTTCACCAAGCTGACCAAGCTCTAGTCCCTCCGGCGCGCGAGCGCTAGAGGGCCTGGGCTGCCGGCTTGACCATGCCGCGAACGGTGCGACTCTTCACGAAGTCGCCCATCGCGGTCATTTCCCATTCTCCAGAGAACTGCTTGATCAGCTTTGCCATCATCACGCCCGTCTGCGGCTCGGCGCCCGTCAGGTCGAAGCGGACCAGTTCCTCACCGGTCGCCGCGTCCAGCAGACGGCAGTAGGCCTTCGCCACCTCGGTGAACTTCTGGCCCGTGAAGGAGTTCACCGTGAACACCAGGCCCGTCGCCTCCGGGGGGATGCGGCCGAGGTCGACGGTGATCACCTCGTCGTCGCCCGCTCCCTCGCCGGTGAGGTTGTCACCGGAGTGCTTCACCGCGCCGCCCAGGATCGACAGCTTGCCGAAGTAGCAGCTGTCCAGGTGCTTGCGGTTCCCGTCGTAGGCGATGACGGACGCGTCGAGGTCGATGTCCTTGCCACGGAACGCGGGCTCCCAGCCGAGGCCCATCTTGACCTGGGACAGCAGCGGGCGGCCGCCCTTGACCAGCGACACCGTCTGGTTCTTCTGGAGGCTGACCCGGCCCTTGTCGAGGTTGATCTTGCCGCTCGCGGCGGGGGGCGCGGGCGGGGCGGCGGGGGCCACAGGGGCGGCGGGGGCGGCCGCGACCCGCGGGTCGGTCACCGGAGGCTCGGGCGGGGCCACGGGGGCCTGAGCGGGCGCTGGAGCGGCCGGGGCGGCGGGCTCCTCCACCGAGACGCCGAAGTCCGTGGCGATGCCGGCCAGCCCGTTGGCGTAACCCTGGCCGACCGCGCGCACCTTCCACGCGCCGTTGCGCAGGTAGATCTCCACGATCACCAGCGCCGTCTCGGAGCCGAGCTGCGGCGGGGTGAACGTGGCGATGGCGGCGCCGTCGTCGGCGCTGCGCACCGTGGCGGTGGGCTCGATGCCCTGGAAGGTCTGGCCCGCGGCGTCGGGGCTCGCCGTGATCACGACCTTCTCGATGCCCGGCGGGACGGCCGAGGTGTCCACCACGATCGCGTCGGGGGCGGTGCCGCCGCCGGAGCGGTAGGTGACGCCGGGGCCGGCCGGCTGGTTGTAGAAGATGAAGTCGTCGTCCGAGCGGACCTTGCCGTCGGCGGTGAGCAGCAGGCCCGATACGTCGAGCCGCACCGGGGCGGCAACGTCCACGGCCACGCGGGCGGTGGACAGCGGGATGTTCGAGCCGGGGGTCATTGCGGTCATGCCAAAGCTAACGACCGACGCGCCTTTGCCGTTCCCTTACCCGTCACCCGTTGCACGGGTGATTCTTCGCCGCCCGCTCGGTGCCGTGTTTGTGCGCCCCTGTCCAGAGCGCGCCATGACCACCTGCCCGTCGCCCGACCGCCGGGGCGCGCGATTTTCAGTACGGCCACAGCGGCGGGTTGGTGCAGAACGGCCCGCCCAGGTGCGCGTGGTCGGGGTTGGCCGGGTCGAGTTCGCCGTGTTCCGCGATGAGCTTCTGCGCGTACTGCTCGGAGTCGTCCCGCGGCTCGTACCCGATGGCCCGTGCGGACGTCAGGTCCCACCACAGGCGGGTGTTCGCGGAGGATCCGTAGACGACGGTGTGGCCCACGTCCTCGGCGGTGAGCGCCGCGTGGAAGAGGCGGGCGCAGTCTCCCGGGCTCAGCCAGATCGACAGCATCCGCACCGAGCTGGGCTCCATGAAGCAGGAGCCGATCCGCACCGAGACGGTCTCGACGCCGTGCAGATCCCAGTAGAGCTGCGCCAGGTCCTCACCGAAGGCCTTGGAGAGGCCGTAGAACGTGTCGGGGCGGTGCGGGATCCCCGCGGGGATCAGCGGGGCGCCCTCGGCCGGGACCGGGGTGAAGCCCACCGCGTGGTTGGACGAGGCGAAGACGATCCGGCCGACGCCCTCCTCATGGGCCGCCTCGTAGAGGTTGTACGTTCCCTCGATGTTGGAGCGCATGATCTTCTCGAAGGGTGCCTCCAGTGAGATGCCCGCGAGGTGGATGACCGCGTCGACCCCGCGCACGGCCTCGCGCAGTGCTTCCTTGTCCGCCAGATCGGCGGTGATCGCGTCCGGCTCGCCCTCGATGGGGGTGACGTCGAAGAGGCGCAGTTCGTAGCCGTACGCCGGAAGGAGGCCGCGCATCAGGGTGCCGAGGCCTCCGGCGGCGCCGGTCAGCAGGACGGTGCGGGGTACGGGCATCGGCGGGTCTCCTCGGGGCGCGGTACGCGGTAACGCGGTGGTCGGCATGGGCCGCAAGTCGCAGCCGGTCCGTGGACGTATCCGTGGACAGTATTCACATGCGTGGACACGCTAGGGAGTGACGGCAAACCCCGTCAAGTGTCGCGCGGAGGCGCGCAATCCGCGCCCGCATTGGCGTTTCTCGTCTTGACCGGCCCCAGGCGACTGTCTTAGCGTGACGGCGTTCAGGCATATAGACGCAGATCACAATTGTGCACGTGCGATGGTGCACGCCCAGGGAGCGCCCATGACCTCAGCCCCGCTCGCCGGCCGACTCGACGGCCTGCTCTTCTTCCCCGTCACCGCGTACGGCCCCGACGGCGGCCTCGACGTCGACGTCTTCCGCGCCCATGTACGCGGGGGCATCGAGGCGGGCGCCGCCGCCGTCTTCGCCTGCTGCGGGACCGGCGAATTCCACGCCCTGACGCCGGACGAGTTCCGTACCTGCGTGGCCGCCGCCGTGGAAGAGGCGGCCGGCCGCGTTCCCGTCGTCGCCGGCGCCGGCTACGGCACGGCGCTCGCCGTCCAGTACGCGAAGGCCGCCGAGGAAGCGGGCGCCGACGGGCTGCTCGCCATGCCCCCGTACCTCGTCTTCGCCGACCAGGAGGGACTGCTGCGCCACTACACCGAACTGGCCGCCGCCACCTCCCTCGACGTCATCGTCTACCAGCGCGACAACGCCGTCTTCACCCCCGAGACGGTCGTCCAACTCGCGCGCGTGCCCGGCATCATCGGGCTCAAGGACGGTTACGGCGACCTCGACCTGATGCAGCGCGTCATCGGAGCCGTACGCCGCGACCTGCCGCCCGGACACCCGTTCCTCTACTTCAACGGCCTGCCCACCGCCGAACTCACCGGCCTCGCCTACCGGGGCATCGGCGTCACCCTCTACTCCTCCGCCGTCTTCTGTTTCGCCCCCGACATCGCACTCGCCTTCCACCGGGCCCTGAACTCCGGCGACGACGACACCGTCAACCGCCTGCTCGACGGCTTCTACGCCCCGCTCGTCGAACTGCGCAACCTCGGCCGCGGATACGCCGTATCACTCGTCAAGGCGGGGGTACGTCTCGCCGGCCTGGACGTCGGTGAAGTACGGCCGCCACTCAGCGAACCCGACCCCGCGCACGTCAAGACGCTGGCCGAGCTGATCGAGCGCGGCCGGGCCCTGATCGGCGGTGAGCGCGCGTGAAGGCAGCCGCTTTCCTCTACCCGTGGGACGTCGTCGGGGACCCGGACGCCGCCGCCCGCATCGCTGACCTCGGCGTCCAGCAGGTCACTCTCGCCTCCGCCTACCACTCGACCCGCGCCCTCACCCCGCGCCACCCCCGCCACCGCATCGTCACCGCCGAACATGCCGCCGTGCTCTACCCCGTCGACGAGGACCGCTGGTCGGGGCGGAGCCTGCGGCCGTACGCGGCCGGGGACTGGGCGCCGGCCGCCGACCCGTACGGCGAGGCGGCCGAAGCGCTCGCTGCCGCCGGGCTCGACGTCCACTCCTGGGTCGTTCTCGCCCACAACTCCCGCCTCGGCGCCGACCGTCCGGACACCTGCGTCGTCAACGCCTACGGCGACCGGTACCCCTGGGCACCCTGCATCGCCCAGCCGGCGGTCCGCGCCTACCTCACCGACCTCGCGGCCGAGGCAGCCGTACGTCCCGGCGCGCGCGGCACCGAGCTGGAGTCCTGCGGCTGGTACGGCCTGGCCCATCTGCACGCGCACGACAAGATCGCGGGGGTCGGGCTCGGCGACGCGGCGCAGTACCTGATGTCGCTCTGCTTCTGTCCCGACTGCGGCGGCGGATACGTGGATCTCGGGCTGGAGCCCGGAGAGTTGAGGGCGGCTGTGCGGCGCGCTCTGGAGCCCGCCTGGGAGTGCGGGGCCTCCGCCGACGACGGGTGGCCGGCCGTCGAGAAACTCATCGGCGCCGAACTCGCCGCCGCGACGCTCGCGTGGCGCACCCGGGCCGCCCGTACGCTCCAGGAATCGGCCGTCGAGGCGGTACGGGCTGCCGCGCCCCCCGGCTTCCAGGTGCTGCTGCACGCCGATCCGTCGGCGTACCACTGCGGGGCCAACGCGGGTGTTGATCCGGGGCACATTCTCGGGGTCGCGGACGGTGTGGTGGTGCCGTGCGCGAGTGGCCCGGAGCTGCTCGCGTCCTTCGTGGAGCACCGCCGCCCCGGCGCCGGGACCGTCGTCGCCGCGAACCTCGGTGTCGTCTCCGGCATGGGCGGCAGCCCCGGCACCCTCGCCGTGGACGCGGCGCGTGCCGCCAAGCTCGGCGCGAACGAAGTGCGCCTGTACCACGCGGGGCTGGCGTCCGACGCCGACCTCAGGCTCGTGCGCGCTGCCCTGCGGCCGTGAGTGGCGCCTGCCCCCGGTTCGGGAAGGGGCGGGGTAGGGGAAGACGTCCCGCGGGGTATGCCGCCCCGCCCCCCGATTGGTTCCCGGACAGTCCGTCCATTAGGTTAGGTCAGCCTTACCTAAAACCGTGGCGGAATCCAGAGGGGGAAACAACGTGAGCACCGAGGTCTTCCGGGACGCCTGGGGAATCCCCCATCTCCGCGCAGGCAACGCACACGAACTCGCGTTCGCGCAGGGCCGCAACGCCGCCACCGACCGCGCCTGGCAGATCGAGGTCGAGCGGCACCGCTCGCAGGGCACCACAGCCGCCTTCCTCGGCGCCGACGCCGTCGGCTGGGACGTCTTCGCCCGCCGGTCCCGGCTGGACGACACCGCCCGGCGCTGCTTCCGCGGCCTCGACGCGGACACCGCCGCCTGGATCACGTGTTACGTCGACGGGGTCAACGCCGGGCTGGCGGAGGGAGCCCGGCGCGCGCCGGAGTTCGCCGCCACCGGGCTGGCCCCGGGGACGTGGGAGCCGTGGACGCCGCTCGGGATCTGGCTGTCCACGCACATCCTCTTCGCCGGCTTCCCCACCAAGCTGTGGCGCGAGGAGGTCGCCCGCAGGCTCGGCGACGAGGCGATCACCCTGTTCGCCACCGACGGCCCCGGCACCTCCGGCAGCAACGGCTGGCTCGTCACCGGCGAGCACACCGCCACCGGTTCGCCGCTCATCGCGGGCGACCCGCACCGGTTCATCGAAGACCCGGGGATCTACCAGCAGGTACGCCTCGCCTGCCCCGAGTTCGACGTCGTCGGCCTCGCCGTCCCGGGCATCCCCGGCATCGCCCACTTCGGCCACACCTCCACCGTGGCGTGGGCGATCACCAACGCCATGGCCGACTACCAGGACCTCTACCGCGAGCAACTGCGACGCGGCCCCGACGGCGCCGGGATCGAGGCGCTCGGCCCCGACGGCTGGCGTCCCGCCACTGTCCACACCGAGACCGTCGAGGTGGCGGGCGGCGACCCCGTCGAGACCGAGGTCGTCGAGACCGAGCGCGGGCCCGTCATCATCGGCGGCCCCGGCGAGACCGTGACGGTCAGCCTGCGCTGCCCGACGCGGGTGTACGAGGACCTCGGCTTCGCCGCGCTGCCCGCGCTGCTCAGGGCGCGCACCGTCGCCGACGTGGACCGGGCGTTCGAGCGGTGGGTCGAGCCCGTCAACGTCGTCCAGGCCGCCGACACCGGGGGCGGGCTGCTGCACCGGGTCGCGGGCCGGGTCCCGCTGCGCCACGAGGACAACGGGCTGCGCGTCGTACCCGCCTGGGAGGTGGCGTACGCATGGCGCGGTGAAGACCGGCCGCTGCCCCGCGCAGACGTCGACGGCGTCGCGGTGATGGCGAACCAGCGGGGCCTGGCCGCACCGCTCGGCGTCGAGTTCGCACCGCCGTACCGGGCGGACCGCATCGGGCAGTTGCTCGGCGGGTCGCACACGTGGACCGCCGGCGAGATGGCGGGCGTCCACACCGACACGTACCTCGCGTCCGCCCGGCCGCTGCTGGAGCTGATCGCCGGGCTCGACGGGCTCAGCGCGCCGGGAGCGCGACTGCGGGACCGGCTGCTGCGCTGGGACCGCCGGATGGAGGCCGGCAGTACCGACGCCACGGTGTACGCCGCCGTACGGACGGAGGTGGTGCGGCGGATCGCGGCCCACCCGGACCTGGCCGCGCTGACCGAGCCGGTGGCGGACCCGGCGTACCCCGGAGTCTTTCTGCCCTGGCTGGCCCTCACCTCGCGCGTCGCTTTCGCGCTGGAGACCCTGCTGACCACGGATCTGCTGCCCGGCATCGACAGACCCGGCATCGTCGCGGAGGCCGTCGAGGCGGTCGCCGCCACGGACCCGGCGCCGGTGCCCTGGGGCGACGTACACCGCCTCGCGCCGTGGCAGGCGCTGCCGTCCGCCCCGCCCGGCGGGTGGCCGGGAGTGGCCGGGGACCACGACTGCGTGCTCTCCACGTCGAGCGTCCCCGGTGTCACCGACCGCTGCGCGCGCGGGCCTGCCGCCCGTTACGTCTGGGACCTCGCGCGGCGCGAGGACAGCCTCTGGGTGGTGCCGCTCGGCGCGTCCGGCGTCCCGGGCGACGCCCACCACCACGATCAACTGCCGCTGTGGCTGCGGGGCGAACTCGTGCCCGTGACCACCGACTGGAACCGCCTGACGAAGGAGTCCCGATGATCACGACCGCAGAGCCCGTGTACGAGCAGAAGATCGGGGGCTTCGGTACGGTGCGCCTCGTCCCCGTGGATCCGGCACGCGACGCGGGGCTGCTGCACGGGTGGGTCACCGAGGAGCGGGCCCGGTTCTGGGGCATGGGCGACGCGACGCGCGAACAGGTCGAGGAGACCTACGCGCACCTGGACTCCCTCACCACGCACCACGGGTACCTGGCGCTGCGGGACGGTGACCCTGTCGCGCTGTTCCAGACGTACGATCCCGAGGCCGACCGGGTCAGCGAGTGCTACGACGCCCGGCCGGGGGACTTCGGAGTGCACATCCTGACAGGCCCCATCGGCGGGGCGGCTCCGGAGTCCGGTTTCACCGCGAACCTGCTGGCCGTGCTGATCGGCTTCGTATTCGCGGACCCGCGCCACGAGCGCATCGTGGCGGAGCCGGACGCGCTCAACGACAAGGCGGTGGCGCGGTTGGAGCGGACGGGGTTCACGATCGGGCCGGAGATCGTGATGCCGGAGATCGACCTTCCGGAGGTCTTCCTGCCGGAGAAGCGGGCGCGGCTCGCGTTCCTGACGAGGGCGGACTTCGAGGCGTCTCGCTCGGCGTGACCGGGCTTCGGGCACTCCGGACGCCCTTCGGGCGGGTAGGCGAAAGAGCTCCGGCGCGCACCGATGAGTTCCAGCTCGTCAGGCGGTCACTACTGCGCAGGCACCGTCCGCTCACCGGAGGCAGCGCCATGACCGTCAAGGACCCCACGTCCCGCATGCCCGACTTCGAACCGGCCACCCGCCAGGTCGCCCAACTGCTCGACGGCGTCACCGACGACCGGCTCGCCGGCCCCACCCCCTGCGAGAAGTACGCCGTGCACCACCTCCTGGCCCACCTCGTCGGCCTCACCGCCGCCTTCCGCGACGCGGCGAAGAAGGAGCTGGGACCGACGACTGGCACGGCCCCCGGCGCCGCTCTGCCCGTACTCGACGACGACTGGCGCACCCGCCTCCTGCGGCAGCTCGACGAGCTCGCCGCTGCCTGGCGCAGCCCCGATGCCTGGCAGGGCACGACGCAGGCGGGCGGCGTCACGCTGACCGGCGCGGTCGCGGGACGAGTGGCCCTCAACGAGATCGTCGTGCACGGGTGGGATCTGGCCCGTTCCACCGGCCAGGCGTACACCGTTGACGCCGCGAGCCTTCAGTCGTCGTACGAGCTGCTGGAGCCGACGGATGACAGCGCGGGCGGTGACGGGATCTTCGGGACTCCTGTCGAGGTGCCGGAGAACGCGTCGCTCCTCGACCGGGTCGTCGGGCGCGCGGGACGTGACCCGGCCTGGTCGGCGGAGTAATGGACCGTGCGTTCTAAAACCTGCTAGCGTTCATGTCATGGCCCGACCGAGGAAGTTCGACGAGGAGCGGGCGGTCGACGCCGCGATGGAGGCGTTCTGGACCGCCGGCTACGAGGCGACGTCCACCCAGGAGCTGTGCGACGCCACCGGCCTGGGGCGCAGCAGCATTTACAACACCTTCAAGAGCAAGCGCCACCTCTTCGACCGCGCCCTCGCCCGCTACATGGAGTACAAGAACGCCGAACTGGCCGCCTTGATGGAGAGTGATCTCCCGGTCCGGCAGAAGATCCGCACGCAGTTTCAGCGGGTGATCGACGAGGAGTTCGAGCGCGGACCCGAAGGTTCCGAAGGCCCCGAAGGTGTCGCGGGTACTGAAGGTCGTGGCTGCCTCGTCGTCAATACGGCCGTCGAGGTGGCAGCCCGCGACCGGGAGATCGCGGGCGACCTGAGCCGCGACTACCGGCTGCGCCTCGCGGTGATCCGTGCCGGTATCGAGTCCGGGCAGCGGGACGGCGACATCGCCCGCGACAAGGACCCCACCGCACTCGCGCACTTCGTCATCGCGACCATCGCCGGCCTCAAGGTCTCGGCGCGCGTCACCCGGCAGCGGTCCGTGCTGGAGATGACCGCGGACGCCGCCCTCGCGGCCCTCTGAGGCGGGGCCGTCAGGCCCTCTGTGATCCATGGCGTGCCACGGCGTGCCTGGATTTTCCATGGGCTCATTTTGAAACGCACAGTACAAAACAACGTGTCGACCCACTTACGCGAGCGGAGCACCGACTCATGCCAATCGCCGTTTACATACTCGGCCTGGGCATATTCGCCCAGGGGACCTCGGAGTTCATGCTCTCCGGTCTGCTGCCCACCATGGCCGACGACCTCGGCGTCTCCATCCCCGACGCGGGGCTGCTCATCTCCGCCTTCGCCATCGGCATGGTCGTCGGCGCGCCCCTGATGAGCGTGCTCACCCTGCGCGTCCCGCGCCGCAGCGCGCTCGTCGCGTTCCAGGCCGTCTTCATCGCCGGGCACGTGGTCGCGGCCCTGGCGCCGGAGTACGCCGTGGTGTTCGCCAGCCGCATCGTCACAGCGGTCGCGTACGCCGGTTTCTGGAGCGTGGCCGCCGCGGCCGCGGTCAGTCTGGTGCCCGCGACGGCCAAGGGCAGGGCGCTCTCCGTCGTCGCCACCGGGCTGACGCTGGCCACGATCGTCGGAGTGCCGGCCGGGACACTGATGAGCCAGCACGTCGGCTGGCGCGCGGCTTTCTGGGGCGTGGCGGCCTTCACCGCCGTGAGCCTCGTGGCGATCCGGACCGTGCTGCCGGGCGGTCACGCCGCCGACCGCGAAGTGCCGTCCGTCCGGCGCGAGTTGAAGGGCTTGGCGTGTCCCGAGCTGTGGGTCTCCTTCGCCGTGACCGTACTGGCCTTCGGCGCCGCCATCGTCACCTTCAGCTACCTGGCCCCGCTGCTGACCGACGTGAGCGGGCTGCCCGAGGGCTGGGTGCCGGCCGTCCTCTCGCTGTACGGAGTGGGCGGGCTGATCGGCATGACGATCGGCGGGCGCGTGGCCGACCGCGCCCCGCTTCGCACCCTCTACCTCGGCATCGGCGCCCTCACCCTCGCCTCGGCGGCGGTGGCGCTCGCCGCGCCGAACCTGACCCTCACCGTCGTACTGGTCCTCGTCCTCGGCGTGGCCGGATACGTCACCAACCCCGTGCTCCAGTCACGGGTGTTCACGATCGCGCCCGACGCCCCGACGCTGGTTCCGGCCGTCAGTACCTCGGCCTTCAACGTGGGCATCACCCTCACGCCCATGCTGGGCGGCATGACCATCGACGCGGGCTTCGGCTACACCTCGGTCGCGTGGGTCGGGGCCGGAGTCGGAGCGCTCGGTGTCGCGGCGACGGCCTGGGCGGCGTCGCTCGCGCGGCGCGCGTCACGGTCGGTCCCGGACGCTGTCCTGCCGGCTGTCAGCCTGCCCAGCGCCCCGACAGGAAGGTGACGGCGAAGACGGTCGACAGGGGCGCGACCACGCACACGTACGCACTCGTCACCCAGGGACGGCGCAGGCTCCACGCGGCGAGCAGCACCCACATCGGCCACCACAGGAGCGTGGCCCGCGGGATGGACGTGTACCAGTACGACGTGCCGAGGGCCCACAGGCTGAGCCCGATGTACACGGCCTCCGGCCACCTGCGCCGTCTCAGCAGCACGCCCAGCAGGAGCAGTCCGACGGCCATGGTGACGAGCTCGGCCTGGAACATGACGGCGTAACCGGTGGACTGGGTGTGCGCGAAGGCGGCCTTCCAGGTGTTCTGCCATGCCTCCCAGGGGGCGTGGAAGTTCCGGTACCAGCCGCGTTCCTGGGCGTGGTTCCAGGCCATCCAGTCGCCGGTGTGCGCGTGCAGGAACCACGTGTAGAGGGCTGTGGGCAGCGCCGGGAGCGCGATCCACGGAATCGAACGCCACTGCTTGCGAAGGTTGGTGGCGACGACGAAGTGGACCGCGATCGCCGCCGCAAGGAAGAGCCCGCTGACCCGGACGCCGGTGGCCAGGCAGGCCAGGATGCCCGCGAGCGGCCAGTTGCGGCGCCGGGCGGCGAGCCAGGCGGGCAGGGCGAGGGAGAGGAAGAGCGACTCGGTGTAACCGGCGGCCAGGAACATCGCGCACGGCGAGAGCAGGAAGAAGAGCACGGCGCGCTGCCCAAGGGCGCTGTCGGCGGCGGGCAGGTGGAGGCGGGCGATACGGGCGAGGGCCAGGACGGCGACGGCCCCGGATACGAAGGAGATCAGCAGACCGGCGACGGTCCAGTCGGGGATCACGACGTGCACGGCGCGCAGGACGAGAGGGAAGCCGGGGAAGAAGGCCTCCCTGTTGTCCCAGCCGTCCGTCCAGGGGCCCGCACCGCCGGGGAAGTAACCTTCCTGCGCTATGTGCAGGTAGTGCCACCAGTCCCACTGGCCCCACGAGGACAGTGCAGGCGGTACGTCGCGGGCCTTGCGGTCCCCGGCGAACAGCCACCGCGTGCAGTAGGCGGTGGTCCAGATGCCGGCCCGGGTGAGCACGTACAGCAGCAGGACGTTCCGGTCGTCGAGCCCGAGCCCGCGCCGGCGCCCGAGCCCGAGCCGGCGTCTGGAGGTGCCGGGGCCGGTGGCTGTGGTGCTTCCCGGCACGGGAGTACGGGCGGGCTGTGCGGGGGGCCGCATCGGGGTCGCGGTGGCCATGGTCGTACTCCTGGTGCGGGCATCGGGGCGGGGCGACCGGCACGCGATCGAGGCATGCGGGATCGGCCCCCGGCGATGTGGCGGGCAGGGGGAGGCGGTCGGCGGGGCTGTGCGCGGGTCAGTCCGCGGGCGGCGGCGAGCTGTTCAGCGGCTGCTCCGGCGCCGTACTCGGCGGGCTGCTCGGCGGTGTCGTCGTCGGTGACCCGGTCGGCAGTCCGGGCGGCGGCGAGGACACCGGGGGAGTGGTGCGCGCAGGAGACGACGAGAAGGAAGGGAGAGGCGAGGAGGACGGCAGGACGGACGGAAGGCCGGAAGGAAGGCCGGAAGGAAGGCCGGACGGGGTGGAAGCGGGGACGCCGGTGTCCGGGTCGCTGCCCGGCAGCAGCGCCGTCACCGCCGCGGCGCCCGTGCCGGCGAAGGCCAGGCACGCGGTGGCCGCCACCACGGCCAGGCGCCGCCGGTGGCGCCGGCTGCCGCGCTCGGAGATCACCGCGGCGGGCACGGGCCGCGCGCGCGCCTGTCCGGCCTCGGCCGCGGCCTTGAACGCGTTCCTCAAAGGGTCGTGGGGCTCAGGCACCGTAGGCCTCCTCAGCGCGCGGGTCCTGCAGAAGGTGGGAGAGCGCTGCCCGGCCCCGGGCCAGGTGCGTCTTGACCGTGCCGGTGGACAGGCCGGTCTCGGCGGCGATCTGGACGACCGTCAGGTCGCACAGGTAGTACAGCGTCACCGTGCGCCGCTGTCTGGGCGGCAGTTCGCGCAGCGCCGACACCAGCGCGACGTGTTCGGGCCCTGGTCCCGGGTCGGCCGACGGGCTGCCGCGCCGCTGCCAGGCGTCCGCCGCGCGGCGGTGCACCCGCCACCTGCTCACCGCCAGCCGCCACGCCACGGTGCGGATCCATGCCTCGGGTTCGCCGCCGCCGTCGAGCTGACGCCGCCGGCTCCAGCCCCGGACGAAGGCCTCCTGTACGACGTCCTGAGCCTCGTGCAGATCGCCGAGCATCACATACAGCTGCCCGATGAGGCGGGACGCCGTATGTGCGTAGAACTCTTCAAACTCCTCGACGGTCAACAACCACTCCTGGATCTCTTCGGTCTCACCAGGCATACGCCCGGCACCGCCTGTCCGGTTGACATGAAATCCAATGATCCCCAGTGAGGCCGATCACAGTACGAAAGCGCATACCATGCGGCCCGTTGCATCCATCGCATCACCTCCGACCGAGGGGACTACAGCGTGCGCACCAAGGCTCTGCCTGCTCTGCTCTGTGCCGGCCTCATAACGGCAACCGGCCTGCTGGCTTCTTCACCCGCACTCGCCGCCGAACCGGCCCGCGGCGATGCCGGTGCTAGTTCCGACGCGTCCGCAGCGGGTGACATCCGCCAAAAGCTGGAGCGCATCCCGGGGCTGACGGTCGTTTCGGTGGCCGACAAGGGCGGATTCCCCTTCTACACCCTGACGCTGGCCCAGCCCGTCAACCACCGCGACCCCGACAGCGCCACCTTCCCCCAGAGATTCACGCTCTGGCACAAGACCGAGACGGCGCCGGTCGTGCACTACACCGGCGGATACGGACTTTCCTCGGGCACCCGTGAAATCACCACGCTGCTCGGCGCGAACCAGGTCAGCGTGGAGCACCGCTACTTCAACACCTCGCGCCCCGCCGACGTCGACTGGGACGACCTGAACGTCTGGCAGCAGGCGAGCGACGAGCACGCGATCGTCCAGGCCCTCAAGAGCATCTACAAGGCGAAGTGGCTCGGCACCGGCGCGAGCAAGGGCGGAATGACGCAGGTCTACCACGAGCGCTTCTACCCCGGCGACCTGGACGCCGTCGTCGCGTACGTCGCCCCGAACGACGCGGACAACCGCGACGACAGCGTCTACGAGAGGTTCTTCCAGACGGTCGGCACGCCCGAGTGCCGCAGCGCCCTGGACGCCGTACAGCGCGAAATGCTGGTGCGGCGCGAGGCGATGCTGCCGCGCTTCGAGGCCACGTCCAAGGAGCAGGGCCTCACCTTCACGTACCTCGGCTCGGCGGATCGCGCCTTCGAGTTCTCGGTGCTCGACCAGGTGTGGAACTTCTGGCAGAGCGGTACGTACACCGACTGCCCGGCCGTCCCCGACGCCAAGAAGGCGACCGACGACGAGCTGTACAAGTGGTCGCTCGACCACGGTCTGAGCATCTACGCGGACCAGGGCAACGGGGCCGAGGGCAGCGGCCCGTACTACCGGCAGGCGGCCTCCCAGCTCGGCTGGGCGGACCTGAAGTTCAAGCACCTGCGCGATGTCCGCAACTACCCGGACATCTACCAGCCCAATTCGGTGCTGCCCGCCGACATGCGCACCTCGTACAACGGCCGCGTCATCAAGGACGTCGACCGCTGGGTGGCGACCCGTGGCGAGCGGATGATGTTCGTGTACGGGCAGAACGACCCGTGGAGCGCGGAGCAGTTCAAGCCCAGCAAGCACGACTCGCACCTCTACGTCGCGCCGGACACCAACCACGGTGCGCTCATCTCCAAGCTGACGCCCGCAGAGCGGGCGAAGGCGGAGGCGACCGTCAAGCGGTGGGCGGGGCAGTAGTCGCCGGCCCTCGAAGGTGCCGGGCCGGTTCTTCCGAATGGCCCGGCACCCGCCTCAGCGGCCGAGGGCCGCCCGCATCGTCTTCTCGGCGATGGGCGCCGCCAGGCCGTTGCCGCTGACCTCCGAGCGCGCCGCGCCCGAGTCCTCGACGACGACCGCGACCGCCACCTCCTTGCCGGTCGACTCGTCCTTCGCGTACGACGTGAACCAGGCGAACGGCGTCTTGCTGTTGTCCACGCCGTGCTGCGCGGTGCCCGTCTTGCCGCCCACCTCGACGCCGCCGATCCGCGCGTTCGTCCCCGTGCCCTCCTCGACGACCGTGACCATCGCGCTCCGCAGCTGCTCGGCGGTGGAGGACGAGACGACCCGCTCGCCGCCCGCGTCCCCGAGGTCCGCGAGGTCCTCCAGGGTGTCGCCGTCGGCGTCCGTCACCTTGGAGACCATGTGCGGCGACGCGAGCTCGCCGCCGTTGGCGAGGGCCGCCGAGACCATCGCCATCTGGAGCGGGGTGGCCGTCACATCGAACTGGCCGATGCCCGTCAGGGCCGTCTGCGCCTTGTCCATGCCGGACGGGTACACGCTCTGCGAGGCACGCACCGGCACATCGAGCTTCTCGGTGTTGAAGCCGAACTTCTCCGCCATCGCCTTGACCTTGTCCTGGCCGAGGTCGACGGCCAGCTTGCCGAAAACGTTGTTGCAGGAGTACTTCAGCGCGGTGCGCAGTGTCGCGTCCTCGCAGGGCGCGGACGCGTTCTCGTTCCTGAGGACCGTCCGTGTGCCGGGCAGCGTGTACGGGTTCGGGCTGTCCGTCCGCTCGTCGACCGACCCGTAGCGTCCGTCCTCCAGCGCCGCGGCGGCGACCACCAGCTTGAACGTCGAGCCCGGCGGCAGCGGCTGCCGCAGCGCCCGGTTGACCATCGGCTTGTCCTTGTCGCCGGTCAGCGCCTGCCAGGCGTCGCCGTCCGTCGTACCGCTGATCTCCGACGGATCGTACGAAGGCGTGGAGACCATGCCCAGGATCTGCCCGGTCTTCGGGTCGATCGCGACCGCCGCGCCCTTCTTGTCGCCCAGTGCCTCGTACGCCGCCTTCTGCACGGCGGGGTCGATGGTCGTCACGACGTCGCCGGGGTCGCTCTGCTTGCCCATGACGATGTCGGCCGGGTTCTTCAGCCGGGTGTCGGTCCCGTCGAGGACGGCGCTGTAGATGCCTTCGAGCTGGGTGGCTCCGTACGCCTGTGAGCTGTAGCCGGTGACGGCCGAGTAGAGCTCGCCGTCCGTGTAGGTCCGCTTGTACTCAAGATCGCTCCCCTCCGTCTTCTTCGATCCGGTGACCGGCGAACCGGCCACGATGATGTTCCCGAGCGGCTGCGCGTACTGCGCGATGACGTTCCGCCGGTTGTGCTTGTCGTCTGCGAGGGCCTGGCCCTGGTATGCCTGCACCCAGGTGACCCGCACCAGCAGGGCGAGCACCATCAGCAGGCAGAAGACCGAAGCGTGCCTGATCGTTTTGTTCATCCCGTACGGAAGACGAACGCGGCGGCCGGTCGCGTTCCCCCATGCCGCGCTTCTCAGAGAATCCTCATCTGAATCTTCATCTGAATCCTCGTCCCGGCCTGCTCAGCGCGGCGTGATAAAGCCCGACTCGTACGCCGCGATCACCGCCTGTGTGCGGTCCCGCACACCCGTCTTGGCCAGCACGGCCGCCACATGGCTCTTCGCGGTCGCCGAGCCGACCCGCAGCCGGTCCGCTATCTCCGCGTTCGTCAGGCCCGTCGCCATCAGCCGCAGCACCTCCGCCTCGCGCTCGGTCAGCCGCGCCGCCCACGGGGGCGGCGGGGCGGGCTGCCGCCTGGCGTGCTCGGCGGCCAGAGCGCGCACCGCGGACGGGAAGAGAAGGCAGTCGCTGCGCGCGACCAGCCGCACCGCCTGGACCAGGTCCTCGGCCGCCGCGCGCTTGAGCAGGAAGCCCGCGGCGCCGACGCGCAGCGCCTCGTACACATAGGAGTCGTTCTCGAAGGTGGTGACGACGACGATGCGCGGGGGCGTCTCCATGCCGCCGAGGATCTGCTCGGTGGCGCGGATGCCGTCGATCTCCGGCATGCGTACGTCCATCAGCACCACGTCGGGCCGCAGCTCACGCACCACCGACACAGCCTGGGCGCCGGTCGCCGCCTCACCGACGACCTCCAGGCCGGGCTCGGCGTCGAGGATGACGCGCAGCGCGGTGCGGACCATGCGCTCGTCGTCGGCGAGCACGACCCTGACCGGCGGCGCGCTCATCGCCCGTCTCCCGCGTCGCCACCGACCGGCAGACGGGCCGTGAGGCGCCACCTGTCGCCGTGCGGGCCGGCTTCGGCGTGGCCGCCGAGCAGGGTGGCCCGTTCGGCTGTGCCCGGCAGACCCCGGCCGCCGCCGGGCCGTACCACCGGGGCCCTTTCGGGCAGCGGGTTCTCCATCACGATCTCCAACTCCTCGCCGCGCAGGGCGATCCGGAGCGACACCGGTGCGGCGCCGCCGTGCCGAAGGGCGTTGCTCAGCCCTTCCTGAACGATGCGGTACGCCTCGCGGGACACCGCTTCGGGGGCCCGGGCGGCCGGATCGCCGTCCTGCGTGTACGCCACCTTCACGCCGCTGTTGGCCAGCAGATCGTCCAGTACGTCGAGTGTGGGCCCCGGCAGGTCGGCGTCGGCGTCCTCTCCCTGGCGCAACAGCCCCAGGACAGTGTCCAGTTCGCCCACGGTGCGCCGCGTCGTCTCCTCGATGGCCGTCAGTGCCTCCCGTACGAACTCCACATCGCTGTCCAGCACCCTGCGCGCCGCGCCCGCCTGGAGGGTGACCGCACTCAGCGCGTGCCCCACCGAGTCGTGCAGCTCGCGGGCCAGCCGGTTGCGTACGGCGAGATCCGCGGCCCGCCGCTCCGCCGCCGCCAGCCGGTCGGCCGGTGTCGGGCCGAGCAGCACGGGCGCCCAGCGGGCCAGCAAAGCCCCGGCCAGGGCCGCGCACGCCGCCAGCGCCACCAGCATGGCGGCCCCCGCGACCGGGGCGAGCGCCAGCGCCCATGTGTGGTCGAAGACCTCGGGCAACCCGAGCGGGGTGTCGCGCAGCCACGTCAGCAGCGGCAGGATGATCAGTGTCCCCGCGAACGGCGGCACCGCGAGCGTCATGCCGCTGATGACGCCACCGAGCCCGAGGTGCAGCGTGAACCAGGCCGCGGTCCGCACGCGCGCCGGCCCGGACCCGGCGGGTCCGTCGGCCAGTCGCCCGCGGGGCACCCCGCACAACGCCCGTACCGCGCCCACCGACAACGGCCTCACGAGGGGGAAGAACGCAGTGAGGGCGGCGATCGGCAACGCGACGCCGAAGGCGCCGAACTGCAGGGCGGCCGAGGTGAAGACGTTCTGGTTGCCGATGAACGGGCCGACGAAGACGCTGCCGAGGAGGAAGTACGGCATCGACAGGGCGCCGCCGAGGATCAGATGGATCCAGCGCAGCCGGGCCCGCGCACCGAACAGCCGCTTCACGCCGCGCGTCCCCGTATCTGTCCCCGTGCCCGGCCGTTCGCCCGGCTCTCCGCCCGTCCGCCCGCCTGGCCGCCCTGCCCGCGCCGCCGCAGGAAGCGGGCGCCCGCGGCCAGGACGACGAGACCGGCGGTCATCTGCACACAGTAGGTCAGCAGCATCAGCGTGGTCGCCCGGTCCGCCCCATCGGCCGCGGGCATCGCCGAGGCGACGAGCAGCCAGCCGCCCCAGCAGCCGAGCGCCCCCGAGCCCACCCAGGCAAGCGCCAGCGGCGTCTTCAGAGTCACCCCGCGACCGCGCCGCAGCGCGAGCATCAGGACGCCGGTCACGGCGAGGGCCGCGAACAGGACATACGTCCCTTCGAGGAGACGGAAGTCCGCCGCGCGCCCGTCGATCCGGCCCTGGCTCAGCCCCGTCGTCGAACCGGCGGCCCACATCACATGCGGCACGGCGGAGAGCGCCGCGAGCACGGACGCGGCCACGCCGGCCGCCCTCAGCCGGGGCCCGACGGCGGAGCTGGGCAGCTCCCACACCGTGCCCCGCCACAGGTGACCCCAGCGATCGCCCGCGTACAGGGCGAAGAGGGCGCCCAGCGCGAGGCCCTGCACGATAAAACCGGTGTAGACGACGCCGAAGACCCATTCGGCGAGGAACCGTTCACTGCCGGCCGGTGCGCTCTGCGCACCGGTGAACACCTTCGCCAGCAGCTGGAGCGGAAACCCGGTCACGATCGGGGTCAGCAGCCCCGTCGCCACCCACATGGGCAGCGCGAGCAGCCACGCCGGGACGCGCCGGCCCCAGTCCTGCGTGAGGAGCAGGGCCAGTACGACGACGGCCGCGTCCATCAGGACCGTGACGCTGTTGGCGGCGGCCATCACGCCGGGATGGTCGAGGAGCACGCTGCCGTCGGGGATGCCGACGCGGCTGCCGGCGATCCAGGCGATCTTGAGCGCGACGTACGGGACGCAGGAGATGACGGCGGCGGCGCGCAGTACGGCGCGCAGCCGGCCGTCGGGGGCCGGGTGAAGGCCCCGGGACGTGGAAGCGAGCGTGGTCTCTGCCATGGCACCCACGCTCCCGGACGGAGGGCCGCCGCACCTCCCACGCAGAGGTGAACCGCCTCCCCCGTCCGGGGGAGAGCCCTCAGCCGGTGAGGGTGAGGACCAGCTCGTCGATCTCCGCCCCGCGAGCGTTCGCGAACCCCCGCTCGCGCCCCGTCACGGTGAACCCGCACTTCTCCAGCACCCGGACCGACCCGGTGTTGTCCGCGGCGGCGCGGGCGAACAACGGCCGCTCCGGGACGAGTTGGAGCAGCGCGCGCAGAGCGGCGGTGGCCACGCCCCGGCCCCAGTGGGGGCGGCCGATCCAGTACGTCACCTGGAGGTCGCCCGGCTCTCCGTACACGCAGACGCTGCCCACGGCCTCGCCGTCGGCGAGCACGGTCCGTACGACGTACTCGGCGATGTTGCGCTTCCAGTGCGCGTCGAACCGGGCCCGGTCCACCGGACCGGCCGGCCCGAAGGCCGCCATGCGCTTCGCCTCGGGGTCCTGGAACTGGGTGAAGAACAGGTCGAGGTCGTCCGGCCGGACCTCGCGCAGCGACACGTCGAGGGCCACGTCAGAGCCGCCGGGTGGCGAGCGTCAGCCGGTCCCGCGCGTCGAACAGGGCGTCCTTGACCATCTGTTCGTGCGCCGGAGTGAGCCGGGCGACCGGCACCGAGCAGCTGATGGCGTCACGGGCCGGGGTCCGGTAGGGGATCGCGACACCGAAGCAGCGCAGGCCCAGTGTGTTCTCCTCGCGGTCCACGGCGTAGCCCTGCTCGCGGACGACGTGCAGCTCCTCGATGAGCTTCTCGCGGTCGGTGATGGTGTGCTCGGTCAGCGCCGGCAGGGTCTCCGGCAGCAGCTTGCGCACCTGCTCGTCGGTGTGCGTGGCGAGCAGCGCCTTGCCGAGGGACGTCGAGTGCGCGGGCAGCCGGCGGCCGACGCGGGTGAAGGGACGCAGATAGTGCTGGGACTGGCGGGTCGCGAGGTACACGACGTTCGTACCGTCGAGGCGCGCCAGGTGGATCGTCTCCGTCGTGTCGTCGGAGAGCCGGTCGAGGGTGGGGCGGGCCGAGGCCACGACCTCGTCACCGTCGATGTACGACGTACCGACGAGGAGGGCCCGTACGCCGATGCCGTACCGCGTGCCCGTCGCGTCCGTCTCCACCCAGCCGAGCTCGACGAGCGTGCGCAGCAGCATGTAGAGACTGGACTTCGGATATCCGACGGCTTCCTGGACGGCGGCGAGGGAGTGCATGCCGGGGCGGCCGGCGAAGAATTCGAGCAACTCCACGGTCCGCACCGCCGATTTGACCTGCGCACCGCCCGTATCGGCAGTTGACATTGAGTCTCGCCCCTTCTTGGTCACTCTTGACCGCTCAGAACGTCCGTTAATAGAGTCCCAGCATATTCAGTATCAGGAACTCTGTTCAGAATATCGAACAGCTGGAAGGACGCCACGGTGGAGGCAGTACCAGTCTGGAGTGTCGACCCCCGAACGGGGAAGCCGCGCGAGCAGGTCGCGGTAGAGGCCACCGCGGAGGAGGTCGACCGCGCGGTACGGGCCGCGCACGCCGTTCGCTCCGCGCTCGCCGACCGTACGGTGCGGGCCGCCCTGCTCCGTACCGCCGCCGGGCTCCTCGACGAGGCGGCGCAGCACATCGTCGAGGCGGCCGACGCGGAGACCGCGCTCGGCCCGACGCGGCTGACCGGCGAGCTCGCGCGCACCACGGCTCAGCTCAGGGCGTTCGCGGACGCCGTCGACGAGGGCGCCTTCCTGGACATCAGGATCGACCACGAGGACGGTACGAAAACCCCGCCCTGGCCCGACCTGCGCCGCTACAAGATCCCGCTGGGCGTCGTCGCCGTCTACGCCGCCAGCAACTTCCCGCTCGCCTTCTCGGTGCCCGGCGGTGACACGGCCAGCGCGCTCGCCGCCGGCTGCCCGGTCGTCGTCAAGGCGCATCCCGACCACCCCGCGACGTCGGAGCTCTGTGCGTCCGTACTGCGCAGGGCGGCGGCCCAAGTGGGCCTGCCGGAAGAGGTGGTGAGCCTGCTCCACGGCTTCCACGCGGGCATCGAGCTGGTACGGCACCCGCTGGTCGCGGCCGCGGGCTTCACCGGCTCCGTGCGCGGCGGCCGGGCGCTCTTCGACGCCGCGGCGGCCCGGCCCGTCCCCATCCCCTTCCACGGCGAACTCGGCTCCCTCAACCCGGTCGTGGTCACGGAGGCGGCGGCACAGGAGCGGGCCGAGCAGATCGGGGCCGGGCTCGCGGGCGCCATGACGCTGGGCGCGGGGCAGTTCTGCACGAAGCCCGGCTTCGTCCTGGCCCCGGCCGGCGCGGTCGGCGACCGCCTGCTGAAGTCCCTCACGGCGGCCGTCAGCGACACCGACCCGGGCGTCATGCTGGACCACCGGATGCGGGACGCCTTCGTCGCCGGTGTACGGGAGCGGGCCGCGCTGCCGGACACCGAAGCCCCGGTGACCCCGGGCGCGGGCGGCGAGCACAGCGTGAGCGCGGGCTTCCTGACCGTACCGGCGCGGCTGCTGACCACTGAAGGGGCGCACGACCTGCTCCTGGAGGAGTGCTTCGGGCCGGTCACCGTTGTCGCGCGCTACGAGGACCCGGCGGAGATCGGCGCGGTGCTTTCCCGGCTGCCGGGCAACCTCACCGCTACGCTGCACCTCTCCACGGAGGAGCTGGAGGGGGACGGGGGCACCGGGTCCGAGCTGCTCGCCGAACTCACTCCGCTCGCGGGGCGCGTGCTGGTCAACGGGTGGCCGACGGGGGTGGCGGTCGCCCCCGCCCAGCACCACGGCGGCCCGTACCCGGCGACCACTTCGACGTCCACGTCGGTGGGCGCGACGGCGGTCGAGCGGTGGCTGCGGCCGGTCACGTATCAGTCGACGCCGCAGGCGCTGCTGCCGCCGGAGCTCCGGGACGACAACCCGCAGGGGCTGCCGCGCCGGGTGGACAACCGGCAGGAGTAGGGCGGCGGTTGCCGCTGCGCGGGGCTTCCCGGGGCGCCGCCCCGGACCCCGCTCCTCAAACGCCGCCTACCGGTCGGCCTTCAGCCGCCTCACCACGGCCTCCGCTTCATAAGCGTTGCTTGGAGACATTCGACAAAAGAACGCAATGGACGGGGAGTTGGCGGCATAGCAGAGTAGGGGCATGAAGCCCCTTACTCTCACTGACACAGTGGCCGCGGAGTTCGCGCCGGAGACGACGTACCTCAACACCTCCAGCATCGGCCTGCTGCCCCGTCGCACCGTCGCGGCCGTCAAGGCCACGGCCGAGCAGAGCGCCACGGGCCAGGACGGCGCGGACGCCTTCGGTCCGGTGGCCGCCGCCCGCGCCTCCTTCGCGCGGATCGTCGGCGTCCCCGAGGACCGGGTCGCCGTGGGCACCGCGGTGTCCGTCCACGTCGGCCTGATCGCGGCCTCGCTGCCCGCCGGAGCCGAAGTCCTGTGCCCCGAGGGCGACTTCGCCTCCGTGATCAATCCCTTCGCGGTCCGCGGCGACCTCAAGATGCGGTACGTGCCGCTGGAGGAGCTGGCCGAGTCCGTGCGCCCCGAAACCGCGCTGGTGGCCTGCTCGGCGGTGCAGTCCGCCGACGGACGGACGGCCGACCTGCCGGCGATACGGGCCGCTGCCGCCGCCCACGGCGCCCGTACGCTCGTCGACGCGACCCAGGCGGCGGGCTGGCTGCCGTTCGACGCCGGGAGCTTCGACTACACCGTCACCGGGGGCTACAAGTACCTGATGGCGCCGCGCGGCACGTCGTTCCTCACCGTCACGGAAGAGGCACAGGAGTCCCTCACCCCGATCCACGCGGGGTGGCTCGCGGGTGAGGACATCTGGGGCAGCACGTACGGTCCCGTCGGCGAACTCGCGCGCAGCGCCCGCCGCTTCGACGAGCCGCCGCCGTTCCTGTCGTACGTCGGCGCCGAGCAGTCCCTCGCGCTCCTGGAGGAGATCGGCATCGAGAACGTGCGGGACCACAACCTCGCGCTCGCCGCGCGCTACCGCGAAGGGCTCGCGTCCCTCGGCCACACTCCGGTGCCCGCCGACTCCGTCGTCGTCTCGACGCCGGGCCTCGCGCACCGGCTCGACGCGCTGGCCGCGGCGGACATCGTCGTCTCGGTCCGCGCGGGCAACCTCCGTGCGTCGTTCCATCTGTACAACACCGGCGCCGATGTGGACCGGGTGCTGGACGTGCTCGCGGGCTGAGCGACGCCGTCGTCGTCGCCGGTCGGGCTTGTTTGTTTTCAAGCCCGGCCGGGCCTGCTTTACGCCTCTGCCCCGCACGCCGCGTCTGCCGCCGCCTCCTCGTGCTCCTCGCGGGCCTGCGGGCAGAGGTTGCCCTCCACGCGGCCGAGCAGCCTCAGCAGTTCCTTGCGCTCGTGCTCGTCGAGACCGGCCAGCGTGGTTTCCTCCAGCTGCCGCCACGCCTGCTCCACCTGCGTCTTCAGGCCGCAACTGGCACCGGTCGCCTCGACGAGCGCGGCCCGCCGGTCGGCCGGGTCGGGGCAGCGGCGTACATGGCCCGCCTGCTCCAGGCGCTGGAGCATCTTCGTCACCGTCGACGGATCGAGCCCGACCGCCTTGATCAGCTCCGACTGGCGCACCGGGCCCGCGTCCCACAGGTGCATCATCACGAATTCCTGGCCGGGATAGAGGCCGAGGTCGCGCAGGAGTCTGCCCGCCGCGATGCGGTGGAGCCGCGCCGTCTGGGAGATGGCGTGGCTGACCGGGCCGCCGCTCGCGGTGCTCGGAGGCTCGGGACAGGCGGGCTCGGCCTTCATGGGAACTCCTTGTCGGAACTGTCTGGAACAACTTTACCTTGGTCGGCCAAGTAATGCGCTACAGTGACTCTCGTCGGATTACTTGGCCGACCACATATCTCCTTTGGGGGCTGCTGCCATGACCACTGCTTTCGATCCCTTCGACCTGTCCGGTACGCCGCTCGCGAACCGCATCGTGATGGCGCCGATGACCCGCAGCCGCGCCGGCGAGGGCGGCGTACCCACCGAGCTCACCGCCGAGTACTACACCCAGCGGGCCACCGCCGGCCTGATCATCACCGAAGGTGTCCAGCCCTCCGTCGTCGGCCAGGGCTACCCGTTCACGCCCGGCCTGCACAGCGCGGAGCAGACCGCGGGCTGGCGCAAGGTCACCGACGCCGTGCACGCCGCCGGCGGCCGGATCTACGCGCAGATCATGCACGCGGGCCGCATCGGCCACCCCGTCCTGCTTCCCGACGGGCTGGTACCGGTCGCCCCCTCCGCCGTCGCCGCAGCCGGCCAGCTCTACACCGCCGAGGGCATGAAGGACTTCGTCACCCCGCGCGAGCTGACCGGCGACGAGATCCGCGAGACCATCGCGGACTTCGTGACGGCCGCCCGCAACGCCATCGACGCCGGCTTCGACGGTGTCGAGCTGCACGGCGCCAACGGCTACCTGATCCAGCAGTTCCTCTCCACCAACACCAACCTGCGCACCGACGAGTGGGGCGGCTCCGTGGAGAACCGCGTCCGCTTCGCCGTCGAGGTGACCAAGGCCGTCGCCCAGGCCATCGGCGCCGACCGGACCGGCCTGCGGATCTCGCCCGCCAACCCGTACAACGACATCGCCGAGAGCGACGCCGACGTCGTGTATCCGGCGCTCGTCGAGGCCATAGCCCCGCTGGGCCTCGCGTACCTGCACGCCGTCGAGGTCGCCCCGGAGCGGCGGGAGCTGCTGCTTGAGCTGCGCGCGAAGTTCGGCGGCACCTTCATCCTCAACCCGGCCACCGAGGGCCCCACAGACCACGGTTCGCTGGCCCTCGTCGAAGAGGGCGCCGCCGACCTCGTCGCCTTCGGGGCGCTCTTCCTCGCCAACCCGGACCTGCCGGCCCGGCTCAGGACCGAAGGCCCGTACAACGCCCCGGACCCGGCCTCCTTCTTCGGCGGCGACCACAAGGGGTACACCGACTATCCGGCGCTGGCCGCCTGACGCGGACGCCACAAAGGGAAGGCGGGCGGGCCCGGTTCCACCGAACCGGGCCCGCCCGCCTTGCCGTCGTACGCCGGCGCCTACCGCACCGGCGTGAAGTCCCTCGCTCCGATGAACTCCGGCCGCCGTACGGGGGCCGCGAACGGCTCGACCGCCGTGTTCTCCACGCTGTTGAAGACGATGAAGACGTTGCTGCGCGCGTACGGCGTGATGTTGTCGCCCGAGCCGTGCATCGCGTTGCAGTCGAACCAGGTCGCCGAACCGGCCTTGCCCGTGAAGAGCCTGATGCCGTGCCGGTCCGCCATGCGCGTCAGCACCTCGTCCGACGGGATGCCGGCGTCCTGCATCTGGAGCGAGCGCTTGTAGTTGTCCTTGGGCGTCTCGCCCGCGCAGCCCAGGAACTCCTTGTGCGACCCCGGCATGATCATCAGGCCGCCGTTGGTGTCGTAGTTCTCGGTCAGCGCGATCGAGACGGACACGGTCCGCATGTTCGGCAGACCGTCCTCGGCGTGCCACGTCTCGAAGTCCGAGTGCCAGTAGAAGCCCGAAGCCCCGAAGCCCGGCTTGACGTTGATCCGCGACTGGTGGACGTACACGTCCGAGCCGAGGATCTGGCGGGCCCTGCCGACGACCCTCGGATCCCGTACGAGCCGCGCGAAGACCTCACTGATGCGGTGCACCTCGAAGACCGACCGTACGTCCCTCGACTTCGGCTCGATGATCGAGCGTTCGTCCGCCCGCACCCCGGGGTCGCTGACCAGCCGGTCCAGCTCCGCCCGGTAGACCGGCACCTCTTCCGGGGTGATGAGCTGGTCGATGGCGAGGAAACCGTCCCGCTCGAAGCCCATGAGGTCGGCGGGCTCGATAGGTCCCGGCGCGCCGGGCGCCGACCAGACGACCGGGTCCTGGCGAGGGGTGATCACCTCGGCGGCGCCGCGCGTCGGGTACAGGTCGGCGCGTGGGGTCTCGGTGCGTGCGGTCAGTACGTCGGTCATGGTTCAGACCTCCTCGGTCAGCAGCGGGTAGACACCGTTCTCGTCGTGGTCCTCCCGTCCGGTGACGGGAGGATTGAAGACGCATACGCAGCGGAAGTCGGTCTTCGGGCGCATGGTGTGACGCTCGTGGCCGTCCAGCAGGTACATCGTGCCCGGCGAGATCCAGTGGGTCTCGCCGGTCTCGTCGTTGGTGAGCTCGGCCTCGCCCTCCGTGCACAGGACGGCCTCGATGTGGTTCGCGTACCACATCGACGTCTCCGTACCCGCGTACAGCACGGTCTCGTGGAGCGAGAAGCCGACCTTCTCCTTGGCGAGCACGATGCGCTTGCTCTCCCAGGTCCCGGAGGCGGCCTTCACATGGCGGTCGGTGCCTTCAATGTCCTTGAACGAGCGGACTATCACGGTGAGTTGAGCCCTTCTGTGGTACTTCGTTACTTCGTTGCCGCGATGAAAACGATCAGGCGGTCTCGCGGACGGAGCGCGCCAGGATGCGCAGTCCCTCGTCGAGCTCCTCAGGGGAAATGGTGAGCGCCGGCAGCAGCTTCACGACCTCGCTCTGCGGACCCGAGGTCTCCAGCAGCATGCCGAGTTCGAAGGCGCGGCGGCAGACCACCGTGGCGCGCTCCTTGTCGGCGAACTCCAGGCCCCAGACCAGGCCGCGGCCCCGGAAGCTCACGCCCGCCTCGGCGTTCTCGTCGGCGATGGCCAGCAGCGCCCGCTCGACCTGCTCGCCGCGGGCCAGCGTCTGCTTCTCCATCTGGCCGTCGGCCCAGTAGGTGTTGAGCGTCGCGGTCGCGGTGACGAACGCCGGGTTGTTGCCGCGGAAGGTGCCGTTGTGCTCGCCCGGCTCCCATATGTCCAGCTCGGGCTTGAACAGGCAGAGCGACATGGGCATGCCGTAGCCGCTGATGGACTTCGACAGGGTGACGATGTCCGGCGTGATGCCGGCCTCCTCGAAGGAGAAGAAACCGCCGGTACGGCCGCAGCCCATCTGGATGTCGTCGACGATCAGCAGCATGTCCTGGCGGTGGCACAGGTCCTGGAGCGCGCGCAGCCACTCGGCGCGGGCCACGTTGATGCCGCCCTCGCCCTGGACCGTCTCGACGATCACAGCGGCGGGCTTGTTGAGGCCGGAGCCCTGGTCGTCGAGCAGCCGCTCGAACCACAGGAAGTCCTCGACCGTGCCGTCGAAGTAGTTGTCGAACGGCATCGGCGTGCCGTGCACCAGCGGGATACCCGCGCCGGCCCGCTTGAACGCGTTGCCGGTGACGGCGAGCGAGCCGAGCGACATGCCGTGGAAGGCGTTGGTGAAGGAGACGACCGACTCGCGGCCCTTGACCTTGCGGGCCAGCTTCAGCGCGGCCTCGACGGCGTTGGTGCCCGTCGGGCCCGGGAACATCACCTTGTACGGCAGATCGCGCGGCCGCAGGATCACGTTCTCGAACGTCTCCAGGAAGGCGCGCTTGGCGGTCGTCGCCATGTCCAGGCCGTGGGTGATGCCGTCGCGCTCGATGTAGTCGATGAGCGCCCGTTTCAGCACCGGGTTGTTGTGGCCGTAGTTGAGTGACCCGGCGCCGGCGAAGAAGTCGAGGTAGGTATGGCCGTCCTCGTCGTGGAGGTGGCTGCCCTGCGCGCGGTCGAACACGGCCGGCCAGCCGCGGCAGTAGCTGCGTACCTCGGATTCCAGGGTCTCGAAGACGCTCAGGGCGGGAGGAGTGATGGTCACGGCGGTCTCCTGGGAGAGAGGGAGGTATGGGGGGAAGGGGAGGAGCTGAGGGGGGCTGCTCAGGAAGCGATCGGGCCGATGCGGTACAGCACCTCGGGCAGATGGGTTCCCTCGGGGAACAGCCCGCCGTGGAAGAGCACTTCGCGCTCCAGCCGCGCCCCACGGCGCTCGGCGTACGAGGTGAACAGCCGGTTGGAAGCGGTGTTGTCCGGGGTCACGGTCGTCTCGATCGCCTTCACCCCCTGACGGGCGGCGACCTTCTCGGTCAGCGCCTCCAGGAGCGTGCCGGCCAGCCCGCGGCCGCGGTGGTCGTGGTCGACGGCGACCTGCCAGACGACGAGGGTGTCGGGGCGCTCGGGGCGTATGTAACCGGTGATGAACGCGATCGGCTCACCGCCGGGGCTGTCCCTGGCCACGACGGACGTCGCCGCGAAGTCGCGGCACCACAGCAGATAGCTGTACGAGGAGTTGAGGTCCAGGGCCTTGGAGTCGCGGGCAATGCGCCAGATCGCGGCTCCGTCCTCCACTCGCGGAGCTTCGATCTGCAGGAATTCACTTCGGGCACGTGCAAGGTCTGCTGGTGCGGCGGTCATGCGGATGGAATTTACCGAGCAAATTCAAAAAGTGCATCGTCGGGAGGGGTTGGGTGAGAGCGCGTTCTGTGTTATCGCGCGAGGCCGCCCTTCACGCGAGCAGACTGCAAATCCGGGCGATCTGTCCGGAAATAACCGGGCAAATCGCCTTCGATGTGGAGTCGGTCACACGGTCGAAACCAGGCCGAGTTCCTGTTGAAACCTTGGCGTTTACGGTCGGAGATACGGGGCAGAAGAAAACGGGAAGCTGCGCTGATAAAGCAGCTTTCCGTTATCCGTTAATTCACTGAATTCAAAGAAGTTATGCGCTCGGCCAGGTTTCCGCCACAGCCTTTCGGGCAGCCTCGGAGTCGACCCGCAGACCCGATTCGCTCAGTGCCGCGCCCAGTGCGGCCAGCGACGACTGGACCACACCCCGTGTGGCATCGACACCGTAGTGATTGACCCGGATCATCTCCTTGGACAGCGCCCCGCCGCCCGCGATCAGCGGCAGCGAGGGGTCGGCGGCGAGCGCCTTCGCGACGATGTCCGACGCGTCCACCCCGGCGGGGGTGCGCAGCGTCGTGGCGACCGGCGCGGCGTCCCGCGCCGCGTGGACGTACGGCTCCAGGCCTCCGCCCAGCCCGATCGCGCCCGCGCGCGTGGCCGAGGCGGCGGCCAGGTGCCTGGCCTCCACGGCGCCGAGCCCTTCCGCCTCGATGCGCTCCAGGCAGGCCTCCAGCGCCAGCATCTCCAGCTGCGCGGGCGCGTGCAGCAGCGCCTTGCGCCCGCCGTCGATCCACCGCTCCTTCCAGTCCAGGAGGGAGAGGTACGAGCGGCGCGGGGCGGCGGGGTTCGCGGCGAACCGCTCCCAGGCCCGCTCGCTCACCGACACCGCGGAGACCCCGGCCGGCCCGCCCATCGCCTTCTGCGCCCCGATCACGCACAGGTCCACGCCCCACGCGTCGGGCAGCAGCGGCTCGGCGCCCACCGAAGCGACCGCGTCGAGCATGAAGAGGGCGCCGTGGGCCCGTACGACCTCGCCGATCTCCGCCACCGGGTTGGTGTTGCCGGTCGCGGCCTCCGCGTGCACCAGCGAGACGAAGTCGATCTCCGGGTGCTCGTCGAGCGCCTGCCCGATCTGCTCGGCGGTGACGGCCGTGTGGAACGGGACGGCGAGATCGAAGACGGCCGCGCCGCAGTCGCGCAGCCAGTTGCCGAAGGTCTGCCCGTACGGCCCGGTCACCACGTTCAGCGCGGCCGATCCGGGACGGGCGCCGCCGCGGATGCAGCCTTCGAGGGGAAGCAGCGCCTCGCCCTGCATGATGACCACGTCCTGCTCGGTGGAGAGGAGGGCGGCGACCCGGCGTTCGATGGCCGCGAAGTGCGCGGCGGTCAGCGGGGCCCGGTCCAGAAGCGGGTGTGTCACGGCGGAGCTCTCTTCGATCTTCGGATGTTCGATCTCTCCCGGCCGAGCGTAACCGCCCCCTCGTAGAGTGCTGTACATGAGCGATCGCATGGTGCTGCGGGTGAAGGGGCGGGTGCTCGCCGGGCCCGACGACGTACGGGACGAACTGTGGGCCGTGGACGGCAGGATCACGTACGAACGGCCCGTGGGCGTACGCGATGTGCCGGTCGTCCACGGCTGGGCGTTGCCCGGACTGGTCGACGCGCACTGCCATGTCGGACTCGACCGGCACGGCCCCGTCGACGAGGCCACCAGCGAGAAGCAGGCGCTCACCGACCGGGAGGCGGGCACGCTGCTGATCCGCGACGCCGGGTCGCCGTCCGACACCCGGTGGATCGACGACCGGGACGACCTCCCGAAGATCATCAGGGCGGGGCGGCACATCGCCCGTACCCGCCGCTACATCCGTAACTACGCCCACGAGATCGAGCCGGGCGACCTGGTCGCGTACGTCGCCCGCGAGGCGCGGCGCGGCGACGGCTGGGTCAAGCTCGTCGGCGACTGGCTCGACCGGGAGACCGGCGACCTGGGCGCGTGCTGGCCGCGCGGCGAGGTGGAGGCGGCCATCGCGCAGGCGCACCGGCTGGGCGCCCGGGTCACCGCGCACTGCTTCGCGGAGGAGTCGCTGCGCGATCTCGTCGAGGCGGGCATCGACTGCATCGAGCACGCCACGGGCCTGACCGAGGACACCATCCCGCTCTTCGCCGAGCGAGGTGTCGCGATCGTCCCCACCCTGGTCAACATCGCGACGTTCCCGCACCTCGCGGACGGCGGCGAGGCGAAGTTCCCGCGCTGGTCGGCGCACATGCGGGAGCTGCACGCGCGCCGTTACGACACGGTCCGCGCGGCGTACGACGCGGGCGTCCCGGTCTTCGTCGGTACGGACGCGGGCGGTTCGCTGGCCCACGGGCTGGTGGCCGACGAGGTCGCGGAGCTGGTGAAGGCGGGCATTCCCGCGATCGACGCCCTCTCGGCCACGGCATGGGGCGCGCGGCGGTGGCTCGGGCGCCCGCTGCTGGAGGAGGGCGCGCCTGCCGACCTGGTGGTGTACGACGACGACCCGCGCGCGGACGTGCGCGTGCTCGCGGCACCGCGGTGGATCATCCTGAACGGCCGGATCGTGTCCGGCTGAGGGGAACGGGCGTGCGCGAGGTCCCCGCAAGATTCGAATGCGGGCTCGGAAACCCCACGAAGGAGTGAACTCACCTCAGGTGGCTGACCGTTCACTCTAAGTGCGTAAGTATTCCTGTGTCTCAGCCGTCCCGGCGCTCACGTGTCCCCGTGGAGTGCGCCGGGCGGCGCCGTGTCACTTGTGGGGGTTCCACCGCTTTGAACAGCACCTTCTTCAGCATGCCCGCACGCCGGTCCACGCGCCGGCCCGCGGCCGCCGTGGCTGCCTTCGCCCTGGCGGCGGGCCCCGCCGCCGCTCTGCTCGTCGCCGCTCCGGCGGCGCACGCCACCGGGGGCGGCGAGGGCAGGGCGAGCGCCGTCGTACTGCGCACCGGGCTCGACATCTCGTTGCTCAACAAGACCGTCAATGTGCCGCTCACGACCACGCTCAACGAAGTGAACGCTCCGGGGAACGCCGAAAAGACCGCACTCACGGTCCAGTTGGACGGCGTGGAGCAGGGCAACCCGGTCAGCGTCCTGCGCGCCGACGTGGCCACGGCGAAGGCGACGGCCGACGCGCACAAGGCCGAGGGGTACGTCAACCTCGCGCACGCCAAGGTGCATGTGCCGGGGCTCCCGCTGCTCTCGCTCATCGAGGTCGAGAAGGTCACGGCGAAGGCGGTGTGCGAGGCGGGCAAGCAGCCGGTGGCCGAGTCGAACGTGCTCGGTGCGGTGACCGTGCTCGGGAAGAAGGTGACCCTGACGGCGGGCGGACCGGCGCGGGTCGATGTGCCGGGGGTGGGCGTGGTGACGCTCGACCTGTCGAAGACGCACACCACTTCCCGTACGGCGGCTGCCACGGCCCTTGAGCTCGAGGTCTCGGTGAACCCGCTCAAACTGAACGTCGCCGAGGTCGACGGCGCGGTCACGCTCGCGGGCGCCACGTGCGAGTCGCCGAAGGCGCCGCCGGTGAAGGACGAGCCGAACCAGCAGCCGCAGGACCCTTCAGCACCGGCAGCACCCGATGTGAAGCCCCAGACGGTGACGGCGCCGGAGGCGAACCTGGCGGAGACGGGCGGCAATTCGACCACTCCGTACCTCGCGGGCGGAGCGGCGCTGCTGCTGGCGTCGGGAGCCGCCGCGCTGGCGGTGGCGAGGAGCCGCCGATCCCGTAACGGGGCCTGACGCGAAGGGGGCGGGGGTACGGAGCACGCCCCCGCCGAAGCGCAGCCGGGCCTCGCCCGACGGTTCGGCTGCGCGCCCGGGCGTCTCAGTGAGACCGCGAGGGCACGGCCGTGAACGTGACGTCTGCGGCGTGCGCGGTGATCTCGGCCTCGCTGCCGAGAGCCCATGCGGCGACCCGTGAGACCGTGGCGGCCGGCACCCGGTCGCTGATTCCGGGTGCCGCGGGGATGTCCTGCGTCGCGTGGGCGTCGTGCGGCAGGACGACCCGGTACCCCATCGCCAGGGCGGTGCGGGCCGTGGCCTGGACGCACATCTCGGACATCACGCCGCAGATGGCGAGCGCCCGTACCCCCGAGTCGGTCAGCAGGCTCCCCAGACACGTCCCGTCGAAGCCGTCGTCCTCGGTCTTGCGGATCACCACCTCGGTGGAGCCGGGCTCGACGGGATGGTGGAGTTCCCAGCCGGGCGTATGGGGCTCGTCGTCCGCTCCGGCCGGCCCGTCGTTCTGGAGGTGGACGACGAGCGCCCCGCTCCTTCGTGCCCGTGCGATCAGGTCCGTCGTCCGGTCCACGAGCCGGGCCGCCTCGGGTACCGCCCCGTCACCGGAGACGAAGGCGGACTGAACGTCCACAACGATCAGGGCCTCTAAGGGAAACGCGCGATCATTCATGCGGTCATCATCACCGTCGGCGCCGCGCACCTCCACAGGGTTTTCAACCGCCCCCGGCGCACCCGCTGTTGAGAACCCGGCCTCAGCGCCGTCCGACCAGCGTCAGCGCCTGGTCCAGCGCCTGGAGGAAGCGGCCCGTCGTGGCGCGGTCCCGAACGGCCAGGCGGAGCCACTGCGGCCCGAGGCCCGGGAAGGTGTCCCCGCGCCGTACCGCGAAGCCCAGGCCGCGCAGGCGTACCCGTACCTCGTCGGCCCGTTCCATCCGTACGAGCACGAAAGGACCCTCGGCCGCCTCCACCGCCCGTACCTCCTCGAACTCCGCGAGACCGGCCAGCAGATGAGCCCGGTCGGCGGCCACCCGGTGCGCGGCCCGCGTCGCCTCCGCGAGCGCCTGCGGCGCGACGCACGCCTGAGCGGCGGCCAGCGCCGGCGTCGACACCGGCCACAGCGGCTGCGCCCGCTCCAGCGCCGCCACCGTCTCCGGCCCGGCGAGGACGTACCCGATGCGCAGCCCGGCGAGACCCCAGGTCTTGGTCAGACTCCGCAGCACCACCAGGCCCGGTATGTCCGTACGCCCCGCAAGCGCCTCCGGTTCGCCCGGCACCGCGTCCATGAACGCCTCGTCGACCACCAGCGTCCGCCCGGGACGCGCGAGCCGGGCGATGCCCTTGGCCGGGTGCAGGACGGACGTGGGGTTGGTCGGGTTGCCGATCACCACCAGGTCCGCGTCCTCGGGGACATCCCGCACCGCGAGCCGGAAGCCGTCCTCCTCCCGCAGCAGTACGCGGCCGACCTCGTGGCCCGCGTCGCGCAGCGCCGCCTCCGGCTCCGTGAACTGCGGGTGTACGACGACGGGCCGCCGCACCGCGAGCGCCCGCGCGATCAGCACGAACGCTTCGGCCGCGCCCGCCGTCAGCAGCACCCGCTCCACCGGCAGCCCGTGCCGCTGCGCGACCGCCGCGCGCGCGGCCCGCCCGTCCGGGTAGGCCGCGAGCGTGTCCAGGGACGCGGCGATGCGGGCCTTGAGCCATGCCGGGGGAGTGTCCGCCCGTACATTGACCGCGAGATCGGTGAGATCGCCCTCGCGGACCTCGGCGTCTCCGTGGTGCCGCAGATCGTGAGCGGCGTCAGTGGGCGTGGGCATGGCTGCCTGGGTGGTGGTGATGGTGGTGGTGCCCGTCGTCGTCGGGGTGGAAGTGCGGCTGCTGCGGCGCCCCCACCTTGTCCTCGAAGCCGGGCAGCGCGATGCGGTAGACGCAGGAGTCGCAGTTCATGCGCAGGTCGCCCTTGACGGCTTCCCGGTAGCGCTCCATCACGAGGTCCATCAACTCCTCGGTGGGGCCGATCACATCGGCCGACGCCACCCCGGTCGCGGGATTCGCCTCGGCCCAGTCCTGCGTCTGCCGCCGCACCCGGTCCGGCAGGATCCCGGTGAAGAGGAAGTACGGCAGGACGACGACGTGCTTCGCCCCGAGCTTCGTGCAGCGGTCGAGTCCGCTCGGCACGTCGGGCGCGGCGAGCGACACGAATGCGGTTTCCACACCCGCATACCCACGTCCCTCCCAGAACAGTCGTGCCGCCTTGTACACCTCGGCGTTGGCGTCCGGGTCGGTCGAGCCCCGGCCCACCAGCAGCACGGTCACCTCGGACCGGTCCAGGTCGCCGAGGACCTCGTCGACCCGTCGCTCCAGCACCGCCAGCAGACCCGGGTGCGGGCCGAGCGGACGGCCGTAGGTGTACGAGATCCCGGGGTGACGCTCCTTCTCGCGGGTCAGCGCGGCCGGTATGTCGCCCTTGGCGTGACCGGCGGAGACCAGCATCAGGGGAACGGCCGCGAAGCGCGTGACCCCCCGCTCGACGAGACCGGTGACGGCGTCGCCGAGCGGCGGCGGGGACAGCTCGATGAAGCCGCCGGCGACGGGCAGTTCGGGGTGACGCCGGCCCAGTTCCTCGACGAAGTCGCGGAAGGCTCCGGCTCCGGCTTCGTCGCGGGTGCCGTGGCCGGCGATCAGCAGTGCGGGGGGCGCGGTGGTCACGCGTTCTCCTTGGTGAGGGGGGTGGGGGTGGTGACAGGGGTGTAGAGCAGGGCGTTCAGTGCGGCCGCCGCGACAGCCGAACCGCCCTTCTCCGAGACGTTGCTGACGGCCGGCAGCCCGCTCTCGCGCAGCGCCGCCTTGGACTCGGCCGCCCCGACGAAGCCGACGGGCAGGCCGATGACGAGCGCGGGTTCGGCGTCCAGGAGCAGCAGCTCCTCCAGCGCGGTGGGAGCGCACCCGATCACCCACAGGGCGCCGGGTCCCACCTGCTCGTACGCCAGCCTGATCGCGTGCGCGCTGCGGGTGAGTTCCGGGCCGGCCTTGGCTTCCTTCAGCCGGCACACGGTCTCGCGGCGGGTGATGCCCGCCGCGACCATCTCCACGTCGACGACGACCGGCGCGCCGGCGTGCAGCGCGGTGTGCGCGGCTTCGAGCGTGCGCTCGTCGCAGACCAGGTCGGTGGCGTACTCCAGATCCGCGGCGGAGTGGATGACCCGCTCCACGACGGCCCGCGTCAGCGGCGGGAAGTGCGACGTGTCGAGGCGGGAGCGCAGGCGCCGGAAGGACTCCTGCTCGATGGGGTGCACAATCCTCTGCATTACGAACCCTCCGTCTGCCAGCGGTAGCCGCGCGGCGTCACCATGCGGCCCGCGATCTCGCGGGCGGCGGTGTTGCCGACGACCACGACGGTCATCATGTCGACGGTCGCCGGGTCGAGTGCGGCGATCGTGGTGAGACGGCTTGTTCCGTCCGGCCGTGAGGCGTTGCGTACGACACCGACGGGCGTCGTCGGCTCCCGGTGCTCCGCGAGGATCGACAGCGCCTTGGGGAGCTGCCAGTCGCGGCCCCGGCTGCGGGGGTTGTAGAACGTGACGACGATGTCGGCCTCCGCGGCCGCCCTTACGCGCCGCTCGATGACCTCCCACGGCGTGTGCAGGTCGGAGAGGCTGATCGAGACGTGGTCGTGGCCGAGCGGCGCCCCCAGGATCGCGGCGGCGGCGAGCGCCGCCGTCACCCCCGGTACGCCGACGACGTCGATGTCGTCGCTCGCCTCGGCGAGGGCGGGCGACGCCATGGCGTACACGCCCGCGTCACCCGACCCGATCAGAGCGACGGCGTGCCCGGCGCGGGCCTCGGCGACGGCCGTACGGGCCCGCTCCTCCTCGGCGCCGAGCCCGGACTCCAGGACGCGCGTCCCCGGCCGCAGCAGGTCCCGGATCTGGTCGACGTACTGGTCGAGCCCGACGAGCACCGACGCACGCCGGATCTCCTCCCTGGCCCTGGGCGTCAGCAGATCCCGCGCACCGGGCCCGAGCCCGACAACGGCAAGCCGCCCACGCGGTTCCTTGCGGACGACGGCACAGGTGGCCATCGCCGCACGCCCTGTTCCGGGGACGGACTTCCGCTTCGGCACGAGGAGTTCACCCCCGCCGACGAGCGCGGCGGCCTCCGCGACGGAGGGCGTCCCGACGGCGGCGAGGGGCGCCCCCGAGGGGTTGGGTACGTCGATACGGGCCAGCTCCTCGGCGGCGTACGTCCGCAGAGGCACCCCCAGCCGGGCGGCGGCCGCCACGATCCCGGCCTCGTCGGCCTTGGCGTCGACGGTCGCGAGCGCGGCGACGGAACGCGCCGAGAGCCCGGCATCCGCCAGCGTCTCCTCGACGAGCCCGAACACCTCCTCCACGGAGGCACCCTTGCTCGCCCCCACCCCGACCACGAGCGACGGCGGCCGCAGCACGACCTCGCGTTCCCCGATCTCCACGACCCGGTCGGTGACCCGCAGAACGGCGGGCGCGGCCTGCGCGTCCTGGGCGTGGGTGCCGTCCGCCGCCTCGGCAGCGGCCGCCTCAGCGAGCACACCGGCCGCAACGGTCGCGGCCATGGCCCCGGGCAACCCACCCACAGGCACACCAGCAACCGCAGCCGCCTCAGCCATACCGACGCCGCCCTGCCCCGCACGCCCGTCCGCACCCGGCGTCCCGCTGTCGCCCCCCGTCGCGCCACTCGCCGTACCACCCGCCCGCGTCACGTTCTCCGGCAGCGGTGGCAGCGGCCATACCGCGTCGGCCTCCAGCGTGACCGGGGCGCCGTCCAGGATCGCCCGGGTCACGGCCGCCGTCGCGCCTTCGACCGGCCAGCCCAGGGTGTCCAGGCCGGGGATGTCCGTGGCGTCCGTGGCTGTCGTGATCACCGGGGCGCAGCCCAGGACGTCCGACACCGCGAGCGCCAGCTCGTTCGCGCCGCCGCCGTGGCCGCCGATCAGCGACACCGCGTGGCGCCGCGCCTCGTCGACGCACACGACACCCGGGTCGGCCGCCTTGTCCGCGAGGAGCGGGGCGACCAGCCGTACCACCGCGCCCGTCGCGAGGAAGCACACCAACTGGTCGCACTCGGCGAAGGCGCGCCCGACCGCCTCCCGTACCGGGCCGTCGTACACCCGGGTACGTCCGGGCCAGGCCGCGGCCAGCCGGTCGCGGGCCACGGCGCCTGCCGCCGTGGCGGAGATGAGGCCGATCACTGAACTGCTCCTTCAATTGCCGGATCCGCGGGGCGATGGCCCCACAGCAGGAAGACTGGGTTGGCGGCCGCGAGCCGGGTCACGTCCCCGGGCAGCGGCGCGAGCCGCGACGACTGCAGCAGTACGCCCTCGGGTTCGAACCCGGCGGACGCCAGGGCCGCCCGTACCGCCGGCACCCGGTCCAGCGCCGCCAGCGCCACCACGACCGTGCGCCGGGCACTTCGCGCGCACGCCGCCACGATGGCGGGCAGTTCACGCCCGCCGCCGCCGACGAACACCGCGTCCGGCTCGGGCAGTTGGGACAGCACCGTCGGCGCCGCGCCGTGCACGGTCTGTACGTCGACCCCGTGCGCGGCGGCGTTCGCACGGATCCGCTCCACGCCGTCGCAGGTCTTCTCCACCGCGATCGCCGCCGCCCCCAGCCGCGCGCACTCCACGGCCATGGACCCCGACCCCGCCCCGATGTCCCACACCAGGTCGCCCAGGCGCGGGCCGAGCCGGGCGAGCGCCAGCGCCCGTACCTCGAACTTCGTGATCATCGAGTCGCGGTGCTCGAACGCGGCTTCCGGCAGCGCCCATTGGTCCGGGCCGGTGCCCCGCCCCGCGACCGTCCGCTGCGCCGGCGCGAGGGCCCGCGACTCGTCGAGGCATACGACGACGCTGACCGCCGCCGGCCAGTCGCGCGCCGCCGCCTCGCCGGGGGAGAGGCACTCGACGCTTTCGCCCCCGTCCGGATCGCCGAGCGACGACGCGACGACGAGGGTGCGCGCGATGCCGGTACGGGCCAGCGCGGCGCCCAGTTCGGCGGGCCCGGCGCCGGGCCCGGTCAGGACGGCCGTCTTCGGGTGCGCCCGGCACACGTTCACGGCGGTACGCAGCTCACGCCCGTGCGCGCTGACGACGACCGCGTCGTCCCACGGCAGCCCGAGCCGCGCGAAGGCGACGGCGACGGAGGGCGCCCCCGGCCGTACGTCCAGGGTGTCCGTACCGAACCGCTCCGCCAGCGCCCGTACGATCCCGAAGAACCCGGGATCGCCGGAGGCCAGCACCACAACTCCGGCGTCCGTGCCGTCCGTCGCCCGCTTGGCCAGGTGCTCCGCGACCGCGTCCAGCGCGGGCGCGAGCGGCCCCAGCACCACGCGGGCCGTGCCGTCCGGCACTCCGGCGGCGTCCAGGTGGCGCCGCCCGCCGACGACTAGCCCGGCGGCGTCCAGCGCCGTACGGGCGTCGGGGCCGAGCGGGGCGCCCGTCCCCGTACCGACAACAGTGATCATGACCCGGACTTCTCCGCGCCCGCCTCGGCGCCCGCCGTCGCGCCGGCCTCGGCGCCCGCCTCTGCGGACTTCCGCGCCGCGCGCAGTGCCGCCCGTGCCGTCCGGTCGGCCCGCCGGAACCCGTGGAAGTGCCCCGGGTGGTAGAGGTGCGAGCGCGTACCGGAGGCGGAGAGCGCGGGCCCCACCAGGAAGAGCGTGTGCTTCCAGAGCTTGTGCTCCTTCACCGTCTCCTCCAGCGTGGCGATGGTGCAGCGCACCACCAACTCCTCGGGCCAGGTGACCTGGTACGCGATGACGACCGGCGTGTCCGTCGGGTAACCGCCCTCCAGCAGCTCCGCCGTGAGCTGCCCGGACCTGGCCGCCGACAGGAAGATGGCCATCGTCGTGCCGTGCCGCGCGAACTCCCGCACTTCCTCACCGGGCGGCATCGGCGTCTTGCCGCCGCCGAGCCGGGTCAGGATCACCGACTGCGCGACCTCGGGAATCGTCAGCTCGCGCTGCGCGATCGCGGCGACCGCCGAGAACGACGAGACGCCCGGCACGATCTCGACGTCGAGACCCAGCTCCGCGCACCGGTCGACCTGCTCCTGCGTGCCGCCCCACAGGGCGGGATCGCCGGAGTGCACGCGAGCCACCTTCAACCCGCCCCGCAGCGCCCGCTCGTACACCGCCACCACGTCCTCCAGGGACATCGCGGCGGAGTCCAGGATCTCGGCGCCCGCGCGCGCGTGCTCCAGGATCTCGGCCTGTACCAGGCTCGCCGCCCAGATCACGACATCGGCGTCGGCGATGGCGCGCGCGGCACGGAAGGTCAGCAGGTCGGCGGCGCCGGGGCCGGCGCCCACGAAGGTCACCTTGCCGGTGGGGGCATCGGCCATGAGTGGGGGTCCTCTCGGGAATCAACGGTAGTTCAGCAGTTCAGCGGTAAATCGAAATGGATCTTGGATGTGCGGAGCAGGGGGTCGATCGGCTAGCAAGAGCACATGGCGGTGTTCGTCGCGCTCGGCGCGTTCCTCATGACGCTTTTCGGTGGCTGGGTGGCGCTGCGCGTCACCGACCGCCGCCACCTCGTGCTGGGCCTGGCGGGCGGGCTCATGCTCGGCGTCGTGGGCCTGGAACTGCTGCCGGAGGCACTGGAGGCCGCGGGCGAAGACATTTTCGGCGTACCGCAGGCACTTCTGCTGTTCGTCGGAGGCTTCCTGGTGGCCCACTTGGTGGAGCGCCTGCTCGCCGTACGCCGGGCGGCGCACGGCGCGAGCGAGGGCCGCGTACCTCAGGTCGGACTGACGGCGGCGGGCGCGATGGTCGGCCACAGCCTCATGGACGGCATCGCGATCGGTGCGGCCTTCCAGGTGGGCGAGGGCATGGGCACGACCGTCGCGCTGGCCGTCGTCACCCATGACTTCGCGGACGGATTCAACACGTACACGCTCACCAGCCTGTACGGGAACGCGCGCCGGAAGGCCGTGACGATGCTGTTCGCGGACGCGCTGGCCCCGGTGGCGGGCGCGGCGTCCACTGTGCTGTTCACCCTTCCGGAGGAACTTCTGGGCAGCTATCTGGGTTTCTTCGGCGGCGCCCTGCTCTACCTCGCGGCGGCCGAAATCCTGCCCGAGGCCCACCACGAACACCCGGCCCGCTCCACGCTGCTGTGCACGGTCGCGGGAGTGGCCTTCATCTGGGTGATGGTGGGCGTCGCGGGCTGATCTCACAGCTTGCCCCCGCGACCACCGTCACGCCGCGCGGGCGCGATCAGCGTGGAGAGGTACGGCAGGGAGCCGCCCTCCGCCAGCTCGGCGGCAGGCCGGATCGATTCCTCGGGCAGCCCGAGCGCCGACCCCCACACCGCGTCCTCGGTACGCCCCGTCTCGCGCAGTGCGGTCGCGACCTCACCCGCCAGCCGCCCGAACTTGTACGCCACGACCGTCCCGGGCCCCTCCAGGGCCTCCTTGAGCACAGCGGCCCCGGCGGTCACGGGCACGAGCGTCAGCGGCTCCGTCCCCTCCGTCAGTACGGCCCCGCTGCGGGCGGCCAGATCCTGCATGGCCGTGATGCCCGGCACGGTCACGACCTCGGTCCCCGGCACCAGATCCGCGATGGTCTGCGCGAGATAGGTGAACGTCGAGTAGACGTTGGGATCACCGATCGTCGCGAACGCCACCGAGCCGTGCGTACGCAGCAGTTCGGCGACCCGCGACCCCGCCGCGTCCCAGGCGGCCTCACGCCGCGCCCGGTCCTCACGCTCGTTGAGCGCGAAGACGACCCGGACGACCTTCGCCGCGTCGACGTAGTGCAGGACGGTCGCCTCGGCCCGCCCCCGCTCGCCACTGTCCATCACCGGAACGACCACAACGGCCGCGTCCCGAAGGGCATTGACGCCCTTCACGGTCACCAGCTCGGGATCACCGGGCCCGACACCCACACCGGTCAGCTTTGTGTTCGTCCCGCTCATCCCGCACACCTCTCGACAAATCTCTTGGCCATCCCTGGCTCGGCAGCCCAGTGGGTATGCAGATAACTCGCATGCACACCCAGTTGTACGAACCCCTCCACCCGCCGCTCCGGCAGGTGCATCCCCCAGGCGGGAGCCGCACCGGCCCCCGGCTCGATCACCGTCCGGTGAAACTCGTGCCCCCGCAGCCGGGTCCCGACAGTGGCCAGCGAACTCTCGGAAACCGCCACCGCCTCGCGATACCCCAGCGTCAGCCGCTGCGACATCCGCGCCTCGGCGTCGAGCACCCCGCACATGGGCTGCCCGTCGAGAGACCGGGACAGATAGAGCAGCCCGGCACACTCGGCGGCAACGGGCGCCCCGGACAACGCCAGCTCGGCAACGGCCTTGCGCAACGGCTCGTTACCGGACAGCTCCGGGGCGTACACCTCGGGGAACCCGCCACCGACGACCAGCCCACGGGCCCCTTCAGGCAGGCTCTCGTCCCGGAGCGGATCGAACGGCACGACCTCGGCGCCGGCGGCGGCGAGCAGCTCGCTGTGCTCGGCGTACGAGAACGTGAAGGCGGCCCCGGAGGCGACGGCGACCACCGGCCGCCCGCTCACCACGCTCGCCACCGTCTCCGCCCCCGCCACCGCCGGGTTCCACGCGGCCACGCCCAGCTCCGGCGCACTGCGGGCCAGGGCGAGCACCGCCTCCAGATCACAGCCCACCCGCACCTGCTCCGCCAGCGCCGCGACCGCGTCGACCGCTTCGGCCCGCCGCTCGGCGACCGGCACAAGACCCAGGTGCCGCGAAGGCGTCCGCACCTGCCGCTCGCGCCGCAGCGCACCCAGCACCGGCACCCCGGACGCGTCCAGCGCCTCGCGCAGCAGCTCCTCGTGCCGCGCGGACCCCACCTTGTTCAGGATCACGCCCCCGATCCGCACCTCCGGATCCCAGGACGCGAAACCGTGCACCAGCGCCGCCACCGACCGCGACTGCGACGACGCGTCGACCACGAGCACCACCGGAGCCCGCAACAACTTGGCGACCTGCGCCGTGGACGCCAGCTCACCCTGCCCCGACGCCCCGTCGTACATCCCCATCACGCCCTCGACGACGGCGACGTCGCACCCGGCGGCGCCGTGCGCGAAGAGCGGCGCGATCAACTCGGGCCCGCACAGATACGCGTCCAGATTCCGCCCCGGCCGGCCGGTGGCCAGCGCGTGATACCCGGGATCGATGTAATCGGGCCCGACCTTGTGCGGCGACACGGCGAGACCGGCCGCCGCGAAGGCAGCCATCAGCCCGGTCGCGACAGTGGTCTTCCCACTTCCCGACGACGGCGCGGCAATGACAAGACGTGCTACCACTCGATGCCCCGCTGCCCCTTCTGGCCCGCGTCCATCGGGTGCTTGACCTTCGACATGTCCGTCACCAGATCGGCGGCCTCGACCAGCTTCTCCGGAGCGTTGCGCCCGGTGATCACGACATGCTGCGTCCCCGGCCGCTCCCGCAGCACCCGCACGACCTCGTCGGTGTCCACCCAGCCCCAGTGCATCGGATAGGCGAACTCGTCGAGCACGTACAGCTTGTACGTCTCGGCGGCCAGGTCGCGCTTGACCTGCTCCCACCCCTCGCGCGCGGCGGCCTCGTTGTCGAGCTGCGCGTCGCGCTGGACCCAGGACCAGCCCTCGCCCATCTTGTGCCAGGCGACGGACCCGCCCTCACCGCTCGCGCCCAGGACCTTCAGCGCCTTCTCCTCGCCGACCTTCCACTTCGCCGACTTGACGAACTGGAACACCCCGATCGGCCACCCCTGGTTCCAGGCGCGCAGCGCGAGCCCGAAGGCAGCGGTGGACTTGCCCTTCCCGATGCCCGTATGCACGACCACAAGCGGCCGGTTGCGCCGCTGGCGCGTGGTGAGACCGTCATCCGGTACGACGCTCGGCTGTCCCTGCGGCATCAGGCTGCCCTCCTGTTGTGCGTTCCCTGTACGTCCTTGACCAGCCCGGCGATGCTGTCGGCCCGCAGCTCGTCGAGCGTGACGGCCGTACCGCCCAGCTCGCGCGCCAGCTCACCGGCGAGCCCGAGCCGCACCGGACCGGACTCGCAGTCCACGACCACCGAGGCGACACCCTCCGCCTCATGCAGCCGGGCCGCGCGCGCCGCCAGAGCCACCGGCTCGGGCCCGCCCGTCGCCCGCCCGTCGGTCACGACCACCAGCAGCGGCCGCCGCGACGGGTCCCGCATCCGCTCCACCCGCAGCACGTCGTGCGCCTTCAACAACCCGGCGGACAGCGGCGTACGCCCACCGGTGGGCAGCGTCTCCAGCCGGGCGGCGGCCGCGTCGACCGACGACGTAGGCGGAAGCACAAGCTCCGCGTCCTTGCCCCGGAAGGTGACCAGCCCCACCTTGTCCCGCCGCTGATAGGCATCGAGCAGCAGCGACAGCACAGCCCCCTTCACCGCACTCATCCGCTGCCGGGCCGCCATCGACCCGGACGCGTCCACGACGAACAGCACGAGGTTCCCCTCGCGCCCCTCCCGCGTCGCCTGCCGCAGATCGTCCCGCCGCACGACCAGCCCGCGCCCACTGCGCCCACGCGCCCGCTGATGCGGCGCGGCGGCCTGAACGGTCGCCGCGAGATGAAGCTTGGTGAGCGCCCCCTGCGGCCGACGGGCCCCGGTCGTACGACCGTGTTCGGTACGCGCACGCGACCGACGCCCGGCGGCCCCCTCGCCCAGACCCGGCACGCTCAGCATCTTCGTACGGAACGGCTCCCCGGCCCGCGCGGCGGCCTGCTCGCCCCCCGACCCGGCGGGAGCCCGCTGCCCCTCACCGGCCTCGGGCTCGGGCTCCGCCTCACCGGGCTGATCCGGCGAGTCGGGCGACGAACCGTCGCCGTCGTCCCTCTGCGGCGGCTGCCCGCCTCCGCCGGGGCCGTCCGGATCCGTGTCCGGGTCCTCGTCGTCGGACCCGCTGTTCTGCTCCAGCGTGTCGTCGAGCTTGTCCTCGTCCAGCCCCGGCGCGTCGAACGGGTTGCGCCGGCGCCGGTGCGGAAGCGCGAGCAGCGCGGCCTGCCGTACGTCCTCGGCGAGTACGTCGGTACGCCCGGCCCAGGCCGCCAGCGCGGTCGCCGTACGGGCCATCACGATGTCGGCCCGCATCCCGTCGACCTCGAAGGCCGCACAGGTCGCGGCGATCTGCCGCAACGCCCCGTCCCCGAGCCGCACCTCGGGCAGCAGCGCTCGCGCGGCCACGATCCGGGAGCGCAGCGCGGCCTCCTCACCGGCCCACTTGGCGGCGAAGGCGGCGGGATCGTCGTCGTACGCGAGCCTGCGGCGTACCACCTCCACCCGCTGATCGGTCTCACGGGAGGCGGCCACCTCCACGGTCAGCCCGAACCGGTCCAGCAACTGCGGGCGCAGCTCGCCCTCTTCGGGGTTCATGGTCCCGACGAGCAGGAAGCGGGCGGCGTGCCGCACCGACACGCCTTCGCGCTCGACGTACGACGCGCCCATGGCGGCGGCGTCGAGCAGCAGGTCGACGAGATGGTCATGCAGCAGGTTGACCTCGTCGACGTACAGAATCCCGCGATGCGCGTCGGCCAGCAGCCCCGGCTCGAAGGCCTTCACGCCCTCGGCCAGCGCCCGTTCGATGTCGAGCGCACCGACGAGCCGGTCCTCGGACGCCCCCACCGGCAGCTCGACCATCCGCGCGGGGCGCGACACGCCGCCGGCGACCTCGTGCGGCCCGTCGGGACACGCCGGGTCCGGGGAGCCCGGATCACAGGAGAACCGGCACCCGGCGACCACCGCCACCTCTGGCATCAGCGCCGAAAGCGCCCGCACGGCGGTCGACTTGGCGGTGCCCTTCTCACCACGGACGAGCACACCGCCGACGGCGGGCGAGACGGCATTGAGCAACAGCCCGAGCCGCAGATCGTCCATTCCGACGATCGCGGTAAAGGGGTACGGCGTACTCACGGGGAAACCTCCACATCGAGCCGATCCGGCACATCCAGCCCGTCCGGCGTTTGAGGACCGGGGGTCTGGGGGCAGAGCCCCCAGTTTCGGGAAGGGGCGGGGTGGGGAGTGAAGCCCGCCGCAGGCGCCGCCCTCACGCGTCCCCCTCCAGGTCGCCCTCAAGCTCCAGATACGTCGCCCGAAGCCGCTCCAGCGTCTCCGCGTCCGGCTCGGCCCAAAGCCCCCGCTCGGCCGCCTCCAGCAACCGCTCCGTGATCCCGCGCAGCGCCCAAGGGTTGGACTTCTTCATGAAGTCCCGGTTCTCCGGATCGAAGACGTACTCGCTCGACAACTTTTCGTACATCCAGTCGTCGACCACGCCCGCCGTCGCGTCGTACCCGAAGAGGTAATCCACCGTGGCGGCCATCTCGAAGGCCCCCTTGTAGCCGTGCCTGCGCATGGCCGCCATCCACCGCGGGTTGACCACCCGCGCGCGGAACACCCGGTGGGTCTCCTCGCCCAGCGTCCGCGTCTTGACCTGGTCGGGCGTCGCGCTGTCACCCACGTACGCCTCGGGCGACTCACCCGTCAGGTGCCGCACCATGGCGACCATGCCGCCGTGGTACTGGAAGTAGTCGTCAGCGTCGACCAGGTCGTGTTCACGCGTATCGACGTTCTTCGCGGCCACAGCGATCCGCCGGAACGCCGTCTCCATGTCCCCCCGGGCCGCCTTCCCCTCCAGCCCCCGCCCGTACGCGTAACCGCCCCACACCGCGTACACCTCGGCCAGATCCGCGTCGCTGCGCCAGTTCCGCGCGTCGATCAGTGGCAGCAGACCCGCGCCGTAAGCCCCGGGCTTCGAGCCGAAGATGCGAGCTGTCGCGCGCCGCCGGTCGCCGTGTTCGGCGGTGTCCGCGTCCGCGTGCGCCCGTACGAAGTTGCGGTCGGCCGGCTCGTCCAGCTCGGCCACGGCCCGTACCGCGTCGTCGATGAGCCCCACCACGTGCGGGAACGCGTCCCGGAAGAACCCGGAGATCCGCACGGTCACGTCGATACGCGGCCGCCCCAGCTCGTCCAGCGGCACGATCTCGAACCCCGTGACCCGCCGCGACGCGTCGTCCCACACCGGGCGGCAGCCCAGCAGCGCCAGGATCTCCGCGATGTCGTCGCCCTGGGTGCGCATCGCGGACGTACCCCAGACCGTCAGGCCCACGGACTTCGGATAGTCACCCGTATCCGTCAGATACCGCGCCACCAGCGAGTCCGCGAGCGCCTGGCCGACCTCCCACGACAGCCGGGACGGAATCGCCTTGGGGTCCACGGAGTAGAAGTTGCGCCCGGTCGGCAGCACGTTCACGAGACCGCGCGTCGGTGATCCGGACGGCCCGGCCGGTACGTAGCCCCCGTCCAGCGCGTGCAGGATGTTGCTGATCTCGTCCGTCGTACGGGCCAGCCTCGGCACCACCTCGTCACATGCGAACCGCAACACGGCCTCGGCGTCCGGCAGTCCGACGCCCAGTACCTCGCCCACCAGGCCCGCTGCCTCCGCCGCGTCCCAGCGCCGCTCCTCCATGCCCTCCGCGAGCCGGCGGCAGAGCTGCTCCAGCAGGTCGATCGCGTCGGCGCCGGTCCGCGCCGGGCCGTCCACCAGCGCGGTCAGCCCGTCCGGCACCTTGACCGCCGCACCGGGCTCGCCCAGCAGCTCCTTCTCGACCAGTCCGAAGTGCTCGGCCAGGCAGGCCCGCAGCCCCGGCAGCGCGTTGGCCTTCCCGCCCCACACCTGCGAGGCGCGCAGTACGGCCAGCACGAGGTTCACCCGGGCCTCGGCCTCCGGCCCGCCGCCCAGAATGTGCAGGCCGTCGCGGATCTGTACGTCCTTGATCTCGCACAGGTAGCCGTCGATGTGCATGACGAACTCGTCGAAGTCGTCGTCGTCCGGCTGCTCGTCCAGATGCAGGTCGTGGTGCAGCTGCGCCGCCGTCACCAGCGTCCAGATCTGCGCCCGCACCGCCGGCGCCTTCGCCGGGTCGAGGTCGCTCACCAGCGCGTACTCGTCCAGCAGCTGCTCAAGCTTCGCCAGGTCCCCGTACGTGTCCGCACGCGCCATCGGCGGCACCAGGTGGTCCACGACCGTGGCGTGCCCGCGCCGCTTGGCCTGCGTACCCTCGCCGGGGTCGTTGACGATGAACGGGTAGATCAGCGGCAGCTCGCCCAGTACGGCGTCGGGCCCGCACCCGGCCGAAAGACCGAGGCCCTTGCCCGGCAGCCACTCCATGGTCCCGTGCTTGCCCATGTGCACGATCGCGTCCGCGCCAAAGCTGTTCTCCAGCCAGCGGTACGCCGCCATGTAGTGGTGCGACGGCGGCATGTCCGGGTCGTGGTAGATCGCGATCGGGTTCTCACCGAAGCCGCGCGGCGGCTGGATCATCACGACGACATTGCCGAACTGGAGCGACGCCAGCACGATCTCGTCGCCGTCGACGTACAACTGCCCCGGCGCCTCGCCCCAGTGCTCCAGCATTCCGTCGCGCAGCCCGGGCTCCAGCTTGTCGAACCACGCCTGGTAGTCGGCGAGCGGCACCCGCGCGGGCGCGGCCGCGAGCTGTTCCTCGGTCAGCCATTCCACGTCGTGGCCACCGGCGTTGATGAGCCGGTGGATCAGCTCGTCGCCGTTGTCGGGGTGGCCCTCGACCGCGTACCCCGCGTCGCGCAGGGCGTCCAGCACGCGGATCGCGGAAGCGGGGGTGTCGAGGCCCACCGCGTTGCCGACCCGCGAGTGCTTCGTGGGGTACGCCGTGAAGACGAGCGCGAGGCGCTTCTCCTTGTTCGGCTTGTGGGCCAGCCTGGCGTGCCGTACGGCGATACCGGCGACCCGCGCGGCACGCTCGGGGTCCGCGACGTACACCGGTACGTCACCCTCGCCCTGCTCCTTGAAGGAGAACGGGACGGTGATGAGCCGCCCGTCGAACTCGGGAATGGCGACCTGCATAGCCGCGTCCATGGGCGAAAGCGCCGCGTCGGACGCCTCCCAGGTGGCGCGCGACGACGTCAGGCAAAGCCCTTGCAGCACGGGCACGTCGAGGTCGGCGAGCGCGCCGATGTCCCACGCCTCGTCGTCACCGCCGGCCGAGGCGTCACTGGCGCGCGTGCCGCCCGCCGCCAGCACCGTGGCGATCAGCGCGTCGGCCTTGCCGAGCTCCTCGTACAGCTCGGGGTCGGCGCTGCGCAGCGAACCGCAGTACACCGGAAGGGCGTTGGCGCCCTGCGCCTCGATCCGGTCGCACAGGACGTCGACGAAGGACGTGTTCCCGGACAGCTCGTGCGCGCGGTAGAAGAGCACACCGACCGTCGGGCGGTCCTCGGCGTACGCCCGCGTGCCGTGCACGCCCCACTCGGGCATCTTCTGCGGCTCGGCGAAGCCGACACCCGTGAGCAGCACGGTGTCGGACAGGAACCGGGCCAGCTCGACGAGGTTGCCGGGCCCGCCCTCGACGAGGTAGCGCAGCGCCTCCGCGACGACTCCGGCCGGTACGGACGACTCCGCCATCAGCTCGGCGTCGGGCACGGTCTCACCGCCCAGCAGGACGGTCGGAATCCCGGACGCCTTGAGGACGGCGAGCCCGTCCTCCCAGGCGCGCTTGCCGCCGAGCAGCCGGACGACGGCGACGGAGGCACCCTCGATCAGCGCGGGCAGCTCGGTCGCCGCGTCGATACGGGTGGGGTTGCCGATGCGGTACGGGGCGCCGGAGGCGCGGGCGGCCAGCAGGTCCGTATCGGCGGTGGACAACAACAGCACGGTGTTCTCGGTGCTGACTGGCTCAGTGCTCATGCGGGCGCTCCAGGTGCGATGAAGGGAAGTCCTGAGGGCGCGCCCGACTCGATGAGCCGCAGCAGCGCGTCCGTATCCGCGTGTTCTTCGATGAGGTCGCCGAGGCGGTCGAGCTGCTCCTCGCGCAGCGCCTCGAACGAGGTGTCCGGTGCCGGTACGAAGCGGCGGCCCGCGGCGGCGGCCACCTCGCGCAGGAACGCGCGCCGGAACGCGTCGCTCTCCAGCGAACCGTGCCAGTGGGTGCCCCAGACCGACCCCACCCGGCAGCCGTCCAGGCTGTGTCCATTGTCATCAGAGATGAACGCGTCGCCCCCCAGCACTTCGGCCACCCCGTGATGGATCTCGTACCCTTCGACGGGCTCGCCCAGCGCACTGCCGACCGGCCGCGTCAGCGTCTTCTCGACGGCGAACCGCACGCGTACCGGCAGCAGTCCGAGCCCGTCCACGCTCCCGGCCTTCGACTCGACGTCGTCCTCGATGCGCTCTCCCAGCAGTTGGAAGCCGCCGCAGATGCCCAGCACGGGACGGCCTTCCGCCGCCCGCCGCGCCAGCGCGTCGGCCAGCCCGCGCTCGCGCAGCCACTCCAGGGCCTTCACGGTCCCGCGCGTCCCCGGCACGATCACCAGATCAGCGTCGACGAGCTCCTCGGCCCGGTCCACGAACCGCACGACGACGCCCGGTTCGGCGGCGAGCGCGTCGACATCCGTGAAGTTCGACATCAGCGGCACGGCGCACACGGCGACCCGCAGCACGTCGTCCCCGACCGGCGGCGCGACAACCGACTCCCGTACGGCGCCCCGAAGCGACACCCGCAGCCCGTCCTCCTCGTCGATGCCAAGGCCGTGCGCGAAGGGCAGCACGCCGTACGTACGCCGCCCCGTCAGCCCTTCCAGCATGTCGAGCCCGGGTTCGAGGAGCGACACATCACCGCGGAACTTGTTGACCAGATAGCCGGCCACCAGCTCCTGGTCCTCCCGGCTCAGCAGCGCCGTCGTACCGAAGAAGGAGGCGAAGACCCCGCCCCGGTCGATGTCGCCGACGACGACCACCGGGAAGCGGGCCGCTCGCGCGATGCCCATGTTCACGATGTCGGTACGCCGCAGATTGATCTCGGCCGGACTTCCCGCCCCCTCGCAGATCACGGCGTCATACGTGCCCCGCAACTCCCGAAGACAGTCCGTCACGGTCCCGAGCAGCGCTTCCTGCCTGCCTCCGTGGTAGCCGCGCGCACTCATCTCGCCCACCGGCTTCCCCATCAGCACCACCTGGCTGCTGCGGTCACTGCCCGGCTTGAGCAGTACGGGGTTCATGAGCGCCGTCGGCTCCACGCGCGCGGCCTGCGCCTGCATGGCCTGCGCCCGCCCGATCTCCGCGCCCTCGCGCGTCACGAACGAGTTCAGCGACATGTTCTGCGCCTTGAACGGCGCGACCTTCACACCCTTGCGTACGAGCCACCGGCAGATCCCGGCCGTCACGACGCTCTTGCCCGCGTCGGACGTGGTCCCCGCGATGAGGAGACCGCCCCCCAATGAACCGCTCACGCGCGCCCCTTCCACGTAGGTATGCCGCTGCCTCCAGTACACGCGGCGCGTCGCAGCGCGCCGAAAGCCAGCCGTCCCGCCACCGCCGTCACCAGAGCCAGCGCGCCGACGCGCCGCGACAGGCGCGCCGCCCGCTCGATGTCCGGTACGCCGACGGGCCGGCCGGCGGCGTTGAGCACGGGCCGGTGCTCGACGCGGCCCGCGTACGAGAGCGTTCCGCCGAGCCGTACGCCGAGCGCGCCCGCGAAGGAGGCCTCCACGGGGCCCGCGTTGGGACTCGGATGCTTGGCGGCGTCCGCGCGCCAGGCCCGCACCGCACCGCGCGGGTCGCCACCGGAGACGGCCGCGACCGCCGCGAGGGCGGCCGTCAGCCGCGCGCCCGGCCAGCCGGCCACGTCGTCGAGGCGGGCCGAAGCCCAGCCGTACCGGCGGTATTTGGCTGATTTGTGCCCGACCATCGCGTCGAGTGTGTTGATGGCGCGGAAGGCCACGAGCCCCGGCACCCCGCCCACGGCGCCCCACACCAGCGCGCCGACCACCGCGTCCGAGGTGTTCTCGGCAACGGACTCGACGACGGCGCGGGCGATCTGCTGGGCGTCCAGCGACTGCGGGTCGCGCCCGCACAGGTGGGGGAGGCGTTCGCGGGCCACCTCGATGTCCCCGGCCTCCAGGGCGCTGCCGACGGCGCGGGCCTCGCGGCCCAGCGACGTACCTCCGACGACGGCCCAGGTGGCGGCGGCGGTCAGGGCGAGCGCGGCGGCAGGGGAGCGGCGTACGGCACGGGAAGCGAGCGCGGCGGCGCCGGCGGCGCCTCCGGCGCACACCAGGGTGTGCGCCGCGCCCCACCCGCGGTGGTCACGCCACAGTAGGGACTCGACGGCGCCCGCGGCCCGCCCGAACGCGGCGACCGGGTGTCCACGGCGAGGATCACCGAGAACGAGGTCGCCGATCAGGCCGGCGGTGGCGCCGTACGCGAAGATGCGATCGGCACGCATGGCTCAGCAGGCCGATGCGCCTCGAAGCACTGTCGTACTCGTACTCACAGGAATGACTGAACGGCAGCCAGGCATGGCGGTATGTCCTCACTCAGGGTCCGCGCCCTGGTTCGACGTGACCGGCGGTGAGAGTTCCTGGCTTCCGGGGACCTCTTCGTCTTCCCCGGTCACAGTGGCGGGACCGCGCCGGATTCGCACCGGGCTTCCTCTCGTGCCGCCGTATTCGGCTCCGGCAGTCCACCACGCTCCGCGAACGCCGTCAACTTGCCGTTGACCTGCGACGGGAGAGTGTGCTGAGGCACACAGAGACCGCCCCGCCGCCGGCTGTGGAAGGCCGGAGGCGGGGCGGTCTCTGTGACGGTTTGGGTGGAGTCGGGCCGGCGCGTCAGACGACGATCAGGTAGATCCCGTACGCCACGGCCGCCGCGCACAGCGCGAAGCAGGCGTACGCGCCGGTGCGGGCCATGACGGCGGAGCCGCCGCCCTGCGCGGAGGCGCTCTCCTGCTTGGAGAGACCCACGATGCCCAGGGTGAACAGGCCCACCAGTGCGATGGTGACCACGAGGCTCACGCCGAATACGGAGCCGAGAGCTGCCCAGTCGATCTTCATGCTGCTGTGTCCCTGTCCTTACACCGCGGCCGGGCTGGCCGGCTCGGCGGAGCTGCCGGCCGGGGCCGGGATGGTGGTCTTGAGGTCCTCGGCGGCGATGGCGGCGGCCGTGGGCGGCACGCTGACGGCCGCCATGGCGGTGGTCACGACACCCGCGCGCCCGGCTTCCGCGTCCACGTCGTTGACGTTGGTGTGGTCGACGACCTGGCGGCGGGAGATGAACCAGATCGCGATGCAGGAGCCGATGAGGAAGGCCGCGACGGCCGCGACGCCCCAGTCGCCCTGCTTGGTCACGAACTCCGAGCCTGCGGCGACCAGACCGGCGGCCGGCAGCGTCAGACCCCAGGCGACGAACATCCGGGTGGCGGTGGACCAGCGGACCACGCCGCCCTTGCGGCCCAGGCCCGCGCCCATCACGGCGCCGGAGCACGAGTGGGTGGTCGACAGGGAGAAGCCGAGGTTGGAGGAGGCGAGGATGACGCTGGCCGCGCTGGTCTGGGCGGCGAAGCCCTGCTGCGGCTGGAGGTCGGTGAGGCCCTTGCCCATGGTCCGGATGATGCGCCAGCCGCCGAGGTAGGTGCCCAGCGCGATCGCGAGACCGGCGGACACGATGACCCACATCGGGGGATTGGAGCCGGGAGCGAGGATACCGCCGGCGACGAGCGCCAGCGTGATGATGCCCATGGTCTTCTGAGCGTCGTTCGTGCCGTGGGCCAGGGAGACCAGGCCCGCCGAGGTTATCTGGCCGGCGCGGTAGCCCTTCGCGGTGGCCTTCGGGTCGGCGTTCCGGCCGATGCGGTACGTCAGCCGGGAGGCGAGGTACGCGGCGAGGCCGGCGACGAGCGGGGCGGCGATCGCGGGGATCAGGACCTTGGTGACCACGGTGCCGCCGTTGACACCACTGACGCCGACCGAGGCGATGGTGGCACCGATCAGACCGCCCATGAGGGCGTGGGAGGAACTGGACGGCAGGCCGATCAGCCAGGTCATCAGGTTCCAGAGGATGGCGCCGACCAGCGCCGCGAAGATCACTTCGGGCGTTATGCCCTCCTCGGTCACGATGCCGCTGGAGATCGTCTTGGCGACCTCCACGGACAGGAACGCGCCGACGAGGTTGAGCACGGCGGACATGGCCACCGCCGTCTTGGGCTTCAGAGCGCCGGTCGAGATGGTGGTGGCCATCGCGTTGGCGGTGTCGTGGAAACCGTTCGTGAAATCGAACACTAGAGCTGTCACGATCACAATCGCGAGCAGCAAGGTGATGTGTTCCATTTACCCAGGCAATCGTTTGACGTCAGTGGCTTGTGGAACGTAGGCAACCTGAGTGAACGGAAGGTGAACTGGGCCGGGCGGAGTGGTGACTCGAAGCAAGTCGCCGTCGTTCCGTTTATGGCCGGAACGACGCAGAACCCGGCATTCCGGGGCCCGCCGGCCCCTCACGGACCTCTTGAGCCGGCCCGTGGACCTGTTGAAGAGATTCTGGTCACCCGGCAGCCATCCGCTGCCGCTGCCGAACGGCCGGATCGTCCCGTACGGCCAGCCGGCGCGGGTCCTGGCGACGCCCTGTAGCGGGCGAACCACAAGGAGTGGCCATCGACCCGTGATCACCGGTCCGCACTACAGTGCCCCGGCTCCCGCTGGCAGGATCTGGCCCCATGACCGAGCAGCGGCGGCAGGACGCGATCGAACGGGCCTGGGACGACTTGGTGGCCACGGCCCGCAGGACAGTGCGCGAAGGGCTGGTGGTCGGCACCTCGGGCAATGTCTCCGTACGCGTCGGCGAACTCGTCCTCGTCACCCCGAGCGGAGTTCCGTACGACCGGCTGCGACCGGAGGACGCCGTCGCCGTCGACCTCGACGGGCAGCAGCGACTGGGCAGGCTCAGCCCCACCAGCGAGCTCCCGATGCACCTCGCGGTCTACCGCAGCACCGGCGCGGCGGCCGTCGTCCACACCCACGCCGTGCACGCCACCGCCGTCTCCACCCTCGTGCCCGAGCTGCCCCTCGTGCACTACATGGCCGCGGCTCTCGGCGGCCCCGTCCGCACGGCCGCGTACGCGACGTACGGATCGCGGGAGTTGGCCGAGAACATGCTCCTGGCCCTCCGCGACCGCTCGGGCTGCCTGCTGCGCAACCACGGCACCGTGACCTACGGAGACACTCTCGACCAGGCCTACGACCGCGCCGCGCAGCTGGAATGGATGTGCAGGCTCTGGCTCACCGCGAGCTCGGTGCCGGGCCGTGAGCCGTCCCTGCTTTCCGAGGACCAGCTGCATGAAGTACAGGAAAAGCTGAAGGGGTACGGGCAGCGCGGCTGAAAGCTGACGCCCCGCCACGAAGCTCCGTCGAAGGAGCCGTCCGGCCCCCGCCCACTGGCCCCGCGCCCCGCGGATGCGGACACTGGAGCGGTGCGCCCGGCTACAGCGACGGCGGCGGCCGTCACCACACTCATCGGCGTCGGTGCGGCAGCGGTCGCGATCGGCCGTTACGCCGGCGACGCCGCGCTCAAGGCGTCGGCCGGCAGGCCGCTGCCCGGCGACCCCTGGCTCACCGTGCACGCCACCGCGCCGGGCCGGGTCACCCTGACGCGCTGCCTGGCCTCCCTGCGCCCCGGCACGTACGGCATCGAGGGCCCCGGCGTCCACGCGGTCGTCGGGCCCGTCGTCGACAACGCGCCGCACACCGCCGACACCGTCGTACGCCGCCTGGAACGCGTCAGCCACGGCGCACTCACCGCCGGCGCCAGGGTGCGGCTCACCCCGCAGCTGTACGTCGGCGATCCGCGCACCGCACTCGGCATCGACCACGTCGACGTGGACGTGCCCGGTGAACTCGGCTCACTGCCCGCCTGGTTCCTGCCAGGGGCACGCAGCACCTGGGTCATCACCGTGCACGGCCTCGGCACCACGCGGGAACACCCCATGAACCTCATGCCCTTCCTGCGGGCCCAGCACCTTCCGGTCCTTGGCCTCGCCTACCGGGGCGACGCCGGTGGCCCCAGGCCGCCGGACGGCCTCGGCCACCTCGGCGACTCGGAATGGCGCGACGTGGACGCCGCCATCCGCTACGCCGTCCGAAGCGGCGCCGAGCGCGTCATCCTGCACGGCTGGTCCACCGGCGGGGCCATGGCCGTGCACGCCGCGGTGCACTCCCCGCTCCGCGACCGCGTCAGCGGCCTCGTACTCGACTCCCCGGTCCTCGACTGGGAGGCCACGGTGCGGGCCCTGGCCGTCGCCCGCCGCACGCCGGGCGCGCTCCTCCCGCTCGCCGTCAGGGCCGTGCAGGGCCGCACTGGAGTGCACGGCGACCGCCTGCGCGAAGCGGCCGGTGAGGGCGGGCTGCGCGTACCCACGCTGGTCCTCCACGGCCCGGACGACACCGTGGCCCCGTGGCACCCTTCGCGGGAGCTGGCCGGGATGCTCCCCGGTCTGGTCGTCCTCCACCCCGTTCCGCACGCCCCGCACGCGGCCATGTGGAACGCGTCCCCGGCCATGTACGAAGAGGTTCTGCGGCGCTTCCTGACCCCCCTGATGTAGCCCGGAGCCCCGGCCGCGTCCGGAATATCCGGCCCGTCCGGCGGGGAAAAGTTCCGGCCAGGTGGCGTCCACGAACGGCAAGTTCGATTCCGTTTGGGCTTTCGGGGCGTCACCGGCGAGACTGCTCTCCGTGACGTCCCGTACCCCGCGCGACTCCAGGCTCCGACTTGTCCGCCCGCGACCCCTCGCCGCTGCCCTCCCCCTGACTTCTCAGGGCGGACGCCAGGCCGTGACGAACCGGCGTACCCGCCCGGCCCCGAGGCCCCCCGAGGGCACCCCGCCCCCCGCGGAACTGGCCCGGCAGGCCAGGGCCGTACTCGCCGACGCCGTCCGCGTCGCACGCTGGGCCTCCCCGTCGCCGCGCGGCGGCAAGTCCCACGTCGAGCCCGGCCGGGACGGCGCGCTCTCCGCCGCGGCCGTCCAACAGGCCTCGGGGGACCTGGACTTGACTCCGTCCCAGGTCCGCGCGGGCTGGGACAGGGCCAGGCTCGCCGGCCTGATCGAACTGCACGGGGACCGCACCCGGCCCGGCTGGCGACTGCGCGCCTGGGACCGTGACGACGCGGCCGTACTGCGCGGCTGGGTCGCCCTCTTCGACGCGTGGTCGATCGTCCACCCCGCGCCCGACGGCATCGCCGCCACCGCCGTCGCCGAGGTCGTGGAAGCCGTCCCCCAAGTGCTCTCCCTCCTCCAGCTCTCAGCCGGTCCCGTGCAGGTGCCGGCCCTGCTCGACCTGCTCGAACAGCGCGTCGCCGAGCTGCGCGAAGAGCGCTGCGAGGTCCCGTACGGTCCGCAGCCGCTCCCGGATCCGGCCACCACGCCCGCCACCCCTGCCGCCTCCCTCCCCCTCCTCCTCGACTGGGCCCTGGAGGGCCAGGCCGCCGTCGGCGCCCTGACCCTCGGGCCCGGACTCGCCACCCTGACCGCGCTCGGCAACTGGGCGGTGTGGGTCAAGCTGGAGCAGATCTGCGTCGCGGCGCAGAGCCCCGCCGGGAACATCGAGCAGTCCGCCGAGGACATGCTGCGCGGCTGCGCCCGCCTGACGCCGGGCCCGGCCCGTGCCGAGTACCGGGCCTGGCTCGCCGCCCGTACCGTCTCCAGTGCCGTCACCGAGCTCCTCGAAGCCGCCCGGGGCGAGGACGCGCTGCTGCGCGGACTCGCCTTCGAGGCGCTGCGGGTGGTCGGCGCCCCGGCGGAGTCCGGCGTACGGGCCGCGGCCGACGACAGCTCGCTGCGCCCCTACGCCCTGCTGTGGCTGGCGGAGTACGAGGGCGCCGACCCCGAGGACGCCCACGAGATCCTCACCCGCGAGGAGTCCACCTGGCTGTGGGTGGACACGGCCGCGGCCGTCGCGGACCACGGCGAGACGCAGCTGCTCGTACGCCATCTGGATGCCGCCGTGCAGTCGACCGTGCCGGCGCTGCTGGAGGAAGTGCAGGCGATCGGCCACCCCCGCACCGTCCAGGTCCTGGTGGCCCTGGCCGCGGCCCACCCGGACCCCGCCCTGGCGAAGGCGGTACGCAGAGCGGCGTTCCAGGTCCACACGGGCGGCGTGTAGCGCCGAGGCCGGGGGGCGGACGACTCTTTCCGTCCCCGGTTCCGTCCCCGGACATCGGACGGGCTGAGGTCGCCCAGGGCCGGAATTCAGCCCTTCGGCGTTCGAGGACACGGCAGGAGGGCGTCGGGGCTACGGGGTCTTGCCCGTACTCGCCGCGTCAGCCCCCGATCGCCGGGGTGTACGTGCCGAAGCTCCAGAGGTTGCCCTCGGGGTCCCGCGCCATGTAGTCCCGCGATCCGTAGGGCTGGTCGGTCGGCGGCATCAGGGTCTCCACCCCGTGTTCCACCGCCCGCGCGTGATGCGCGTCCACGTCGTCGACCACCACGTACACACCCACCGGCCCCGCGTCCGCCATCGCCTTGGCGAAGACGCCCTCCCGGCCGTGCGACCCCACCATCACCGCGCCATTGCCGTACGCCAGCTCCGCGTGCTCCACGTAACCGCTCTCGCTCTCGTACAGCGCGACCTCGCGGAAACCGAAGGCCTCCTTCAGCAACCGGATGGCGGCCTTGGCGTCCTTGTACAGAACCGTCGGGTAAATGCTCGGTGCACCGGCCATGCCGATCACCTCATCCTCTCGTCGAGTGTGACGTGGCTCTCAGTCTTGCACCGGCCACTGACAACGCCGCTCTCTGCTCAGTCCCTCTGCTCATCCGCACTGCGCCGAGTGCCAGCCGGTTGATCCACTTTCGCCCCTCGCCCCAGGCGGCCGGAACGGGGCCGAACGGGGGACGCGCCCGCCCCCGCCCGCCGTGTCGGCCGGGCCCGCCACCCGGCCCCCCGGCACCCGCGGCTACGTTCTGTGCCTGGTCCATGGGCGGCGCCGCAAGGGGGAATCGTGACTGTCAGCACGTCAGCGGCGGCTCCGGCCGGTGGCGCCCGCGATTCCGCCGCCCCCCGAACGCGGCGCGCCACAAGCGGCTTCCTCCCCCCGCGCGCGCCCCGCGACCGCCGCCGCCACGCCCTGCGCATCGGGCTCACCCTCGCCGCCGCGGCCCTCGCCCTGCCCCTGGTCACCGCCGCCCACCAGGCCAGGCCAGCCCCGTACGGCGACCGGCTCACCGCCCACACCCCCGCGGCCCGCCCCGACCCCGCCCTGCGTATCAAGGGCGGGGCGGTCGAGGCGTACGACGCGACGAGCGGCCGGCGGCACTGGACGCACACCCGCGCCGGGCGCCGCCCCCTCGCCCTGCGGCCCGCCCCCGGCCACGCCTTCACCCTGTGGAGCGACGGCCTGGTCACCGACACCGCCCGCACCACCGGCCGTACGGTCCGCTGGCACCGCGCCGTACCCGGCCTCTCGCACTGGCTGTCGGCCGACGCCCAGGCCCGCGCCGCCGGTGTGCTGCAAGCCCTCGACCCCGCCGTCGGCATGCTCGCCGTGGTCACCCCGCAGCGCATCGCGGCGTACCGCACCGTGGACGGCGACCTGCGCTGGGTGCTGCCCGCCGAGCCCGGCTGCGTCTTCGACGCGCGCCGCACGGCCCGCACCGGCGGCGCGCTGCTGGTCGCGCAGCCCTGCGGCGCCGCCGCCCCCTGGACCGCCGAACTGATCGCCCTCGACGATCTCGGCCGGATCGTGCCCGATCGCACACCGCTCGGCAACGCCCTGCGGGGCGACAAAGCCCGCGCCAGAAAAGTAGTTGCGGGCGACCGTTAGACTGGGTCTATGGCAACTCTCCTTGTGCATTAGACGGCGTCGAAGAAGTCTCCGCCCGTCCCTTCCGCCGTCCATACCGCCCTGGAGTTTTACCTTGATCACCGCCTCCGGCATCGAGCTGCGCGCCGGCGCCCGCCTCCTCATCGAGTCCGCCTCCTTCCGTATCGCCAAGGGCGACCGCATCGGCCTCGTCGGCCGCAACGGAGCGGGCAAGACGACCCTCACCAAGTGCCTCGCCGGTGAAGGCACCCCCGCCGACGGCACGATCACCCGCTCCGGCGAGGTCGGTTACCTCCCGCAGGACCCGCGCACCGGCGACCTCGACGTCCTCGCCCGCGACCGCATCCTCTCCGCCCGCGACCTCGACGCGGTCCTGCGCAAGATGCGGGAGAACGAGGAGCGCATGTCGAACGGACAGGGCGCCACCCGCGAAAAGGCGATGAAGAAGTACGAGCGCCTGGAGACGGAGTTCCTCACCAAGGGCGGTTACGCCGCCGAGGCCGAGGCCGCCACCATCGCCGCCGCACTCGGTCTGCCCGACCGCGTCCTCGGCCAGCCCCTGCACACGCTGTCCGGCGGTCAGCGCCGCCGCGTCGAGCTGGCCCGCATCCTCTTCTCGGACGCCGACACCCTGCTCCTCGACGAGCCGACCAACCACCTCGACGCCGACTCGATCGTCTGGCTCCGGGACTACCTCAAGACGTACCGCGGCGGCTTCATCGTGATCTCCCACGATGTCGACCTGGTCGAGACGGTCGTCAACAAGGTCTTCTATCTGGACGCCAACCGCTCCCAGATCGACGTCTACAACATGGGCTGGAAGCTCTACCAGCAGCAGCGCGAGGCCGACGAGAAGCGCCGCAAGCGCGAGCGTCAGAACGCCGAGAAGAAGGCCTCCGCCCTCAACTCCCAGGCCGACAAGATGCGCGCCAAGGCGACGAAGACCGTCGCCGCGCAGAACATGGCCAAGCGCGCCGAGCGGCTGCTCTCCGGCCTCGAAGCGGTACGCGTCTCCGACAAGGTCGCCAAGCTGCGCTTCCCGGACCCCGCGCCCTGCGGCAAGACCCCGCTGATGGCGGAGGGCCTGTCCAAGTCGTACGGCTCGCTGGAGATCTTCACCGACGTCAACCTGGCCATCGACAAGGGCTCGCGCGTCGTCATCCTCGGCCTCAACGGCGCCGGCAAGACGACCCTGCTGCGCCTCCTCGGCGGCGCCGAGAAGCCTGACACGGGTGAAGTCATCCCGGGGCACGGCCTCAAGCTCGGGTACTACGCCCAGGAGCACGAGACGCTCGACCCGGAGCGTTCGGTACTGGAGAACATGCGCTCGGCGGCGCCCGACCTCGACCTCGTCGCGGTCCGCAAGACGCTCGGCTCGTTCCTCTTCACCGGCGACGACGTCGACAAGCCGGCCGGAGTCCTCTCCGGCGGTGAGAAGACCCGCCTCGCGCTGGCGACCCTGGTCGTCTCGTCCGCCAACGTCCTGCTCCTCGACGAGCCGACGAACAACCTCGACCCGGCCAGCCGCGAGGAGATCCTCGGCGCCCTGCGCACGTACAAGGGCGCGGTCATCCTCGTCACCCACGACGAGGGAGCGGTCGACGCGCTGGAGCCGGAGCGGATCATTCTGCTGCCGGACGGCGTGGAGGACCTGTGGGGTCCGGACTACAAGGACCTCGTCGCCCTGGCCTGATCCACTGGCGCTGGATCATTCGGCTTACGGGTGATCCTTCATCTGAGTGAGTGGCTCTCGTACCCCGGCGCGTCATGCACCGGATTGCGGCCCGTCCCTTATGGGGCGGGCCCTCTGCGTTCCCCTGCCGCTCTGCCCGCGCTGACCTGCCCTTTCCCTGCGGATCTCGTCCGAACGTACGGCGGTGAACCTGCGGAACTGTGCGTTCCGATTGCGGCGGGCGGTTCCTCTCCGGCAAACGTTGTTGTACGGACCTTGCCGAATGGGTGGCCAGGAAGGCCGGGAGGGGTGATCATGAGAGTCCAGAGCGCACTTCCTTGAGGAGGCACGGGTGGCCGAGACTCTGAAGAAGGGCAGCCGGGTAACCGGCGCCGCGCGCGACAAGCTCGCGGCAGACCTGAAGAAGAAGTACGACTCCGGTGCGAGCATCCGGGCGTTGGCCGAAGAGACCGGCCGCTCCTACGGATTCGTACACCGGATGCTCAGCGAGTCCGGCGTCACGCTGCGGGGACGCGGCGGGGCGACACGAGGCAAGAAGGCCACTACGGCCTGACCGCCTCGGGCGGGCCCGGCCCATCGGTTTTTGGGCGGTGGCCACCCGGTCGATCGCAGGATCGTCCGGGTGGTTACTGTGCAGTCACTTACTGACCGCACGACTGCCACCCGAACCGGAGGCGCCACATGGCTTCGCTCGACTCTGTGCTCGACAAGGACGGCGTACGACTCACCGTCGAGGACGCCGTTGCCACGGTGACCCTGACCAATGCGGCAAAGCGCAACGCCCAGTCTCCCGCTCTGTGGCGGGCGTTGACAGAAGCCGGACGGTCTCTTCCTGGCAGCGTGCGGGTCGTGGTGCTGCGCGGCGAGGGCAAGTCCTTCTCCGCCGGCCTGGACCGGCAGGCGTTCAGCCCCGAGGGCTTCGACGGTGAGCCCTCCTTCCTTGATCTCGCACGTGGCTCCGACGAAGACCTCGACGCGGTCATCGCCGAGTACCAGGAGGCATTCACCTGGTGGCGGCGCAGCGACCTCGTCACCATCGCCGCCGTACAGGGCCATGCCATCGGCGCCGGTTTCCAGCTCGCCCTCGCCTGCGACCTGCGGGTCGTCGCCGAGGACGTGCAGTTCGCCATGCGCGAGACCAGCCTCGGGCTCGTCCCCGACCTCACCGGTACGCACCCGCTCACCAGCCTTGTCGGTTACGCGCGTGCGCTGGAGATCTGCGCCACCGGACGCTTTGTCCACGCGGCGGAGGCGGAGCGTACCGGCCTGGCCAACCTCGTCGTGCCCGGTGACGAACTCGACGGCGCGGTACGCGACTTGGCGGGCGCACTGCTGGCCGCGCCGCGCGACGCGGTGATCGAGACCAAGGCGCTGCTCCAGGGTGCGTCCTCGCGTACGTACGAGGACCAGCGCGTCGCGGAGCGCGCCGCCCAGGCCCGCAGGCTCCGCGACCTCGCGGGCCTCGGCGACTGACGCGCCGGCCGATGCGCCGGCCGCAGCGTCGTCTGATGCGCCGGCCGGCTCACTCCACGTGGGTCACCAGGACGGCCACCGTGGGCCGGTCGTCCTGGGACGCCGCGACCGCCCTGCGCACCGCGACGGCCACCGCCAGCGCGCGGTGGCCGGCCGCCGTCGCCAGCTCGACCCGCAGGTGGCCGTCCGTGTACTGGACCGGGGCGCCGAGGGTGCGGGTCAGGCGGGCCACGCCGGGGACGGCCGCCGCGGCCGCCGCCGCCCGGTCCACTCTGCCGCTCTCCTCCGGCCCGTCCGGCCTTTCCACCGGCTGCGGTGAGGAGTCTGAGGAGTCTGGGGAGTCGTCGGGCTCGTACGCCTCGTCGTCTCCACCGCCGTTTCCCTCGTCCGGCGGAGTGGTCGCCACGAGTTCCTGGGCGGCTTCCACCAGGTCCGTCACTCGCAGGTCCACGGCCGTCACCGCGAGCCCCAGCCGCGCCGAGGCAGCCTCCCGCAGCGCGATGCGCAGCCGCTCCGCCCGGTGGGGCAGCGGCTCGCCCACCGCCGTCGCCGTGAAGTCCGCCTCGATACGCAGCGGCCCGGGCGGCAACGCGCCCGGCGGCGGCGGAACGGCGGGTGCGACAGCCGCGTCCGGGTCGCTGAGCCCGATGCGCAGCCGCCCCAGACTCACGCCGACGCCGAGGCCTGCGACCTCCGCCGCCGCTTGCCGCAGAACCGAATCAGCCGCCTTCTCCGCAAGCCACGCGCCGTCCGACGCCTCGCCCAGGGGCAGCAGTCTGCCCAGGCCGAGTCGTCGCCGTACTGCCCGGGTCAATCCATCAGGTGCCATAGCTCCAGCCTGCCGCATTCCCGGCGCGAGATCGGGCAACCGGACCTAATGTGGGCAGTGGAGTCCAGTACCGCCCGGAAAGGGACGAACGGCCATGACTGACACCACGCAGCGAAACCGGCCTGACAACCCCGACAAGGGGTCGCCGGGCGCGGAGGGGAAAAAGACCTCCGTCACGAAGCGCGGCGGCGGTGATCCGTCGTCCCGCGGTCGTACGACGATCGCCGACGGTGTGGTCGAGAAGATCGCCGGTCTCGCGGCCCGCGACGTAGTTGGTGTGCATGCCATGGGCAGCGGCCTCTCCCGCACCTTCGGGGCCGTCCGCGACCGGGTGCCCGGCGGGGCGAAGTCCGTCAGCCGGGGCGTCAAGGTCGAGGTCGGCGAGGTGCAGACGGCTCTGGACCTGGAGATCGTCGTCGAATACGGCGTATCGATCGCCGATGTCGCCCGCGCGGTCCGGGAGAACGTCGTATCGGCCGTGGAACGCATGACGGGCCTTGAGGTCGTCGAAGTCAATATCGCGGTCAGCGACGTGAAGCTGCCCGACGAGGAAGAGGAAGAGCAGGAGCCACGTCTCCAGTAGAGGGAGCAGCACGATGAGCATGGCGGTGGTCGGCCTGGTGGCCGGTATGGCGCTCGGGTTCGCCGGATACTTCGGCGGCTTCGGAGCATTTCTGCTGGTGGCGGCGTTGGGCGCGATCGGCTTCGTAGTGGGTAAGTTCGCCGACGGCGACCTCGAACCCGGCGATTTCTTCCGCGTGGGTGAGCGCGGCGGCCGGCCGAGGTGACCCCCGCGATGGCCGCCGGTCAGGTCCAGGCCGCCGAGCGCGGCGCGACCCGGATCGCCGACCGGGTCGTCGCGAAGATCGCCGCGCAGTCGGCGCGCGAGGCGCTCGGGAAGGTGCCGGAGGGCGGCAAGGCGCCGCACGCGACGGTGACCGTGCATCACGACAAGGCGCGGGTACGGGTCGTCCTCGAACTCGGCTACCCCAGCGACATCGGCGGTCAGTGCGGCGCTGTACGCCGTGAGGTCGCCCACGGGGTGAGCACGTTGGCGGGAATGGAGGTGTCCGAGGTGGCGGTTCACGTCGAGCGGCTGCACTCGGCTGACGCACTCCACGCGAAGCGCGGGAGGATCCGATGAGCGAACCCGATATCGGCGACCTGGGTGACATCGGCGACAGCGGGCGCACGCAGCGGCTTCCCATCATCGAGCGCGTGCAGGAGCCGTCCGGGACACCCGGTTCGCCGGCCCCGCCCGGTTCGGCCGGTCCACCTGGTTCGGCGGGACCACCCGGTTCGGCCGGGCCACCGGATTCACCGCATTCCCCCGGACCGCCCGTGCTCGGTAACTCCTCGTCCACCACGGGGTACGACCCGGTGCCGACCCTCGAAGAGGAGGACGGCTGGAGGGCCGGTCGCTTCTGGTCCGCCCGCCGGGTGCCGGCCGCGCTCGTCGCCCTGGTGGTGCTCGGCGCCGCCGGGCTGCTGCTGTACGACATCGGGGCGGTACGGGCCGGCCACCCCGCGATGCGGTGGCGCCGCGAGCTGGCGGACGGCCTCGCGACGCGGCCCCTGGACAACGTGTGGGTGCTGGTCGGCGCGGGTGTCGCCGCCGCCCTCGGCCTGTGGCTGCTGCTCTTGGCCGTCACGCCCGGGCTGCGCGCGATCCTGCCGATGCGGCGTACGTCGGCCGACACCCGGGCCGGACTCGACCGCAGGGCCGCCGCGATGATGCTGCGCGACCGCGCCATGGAGGTGTCCGGCGTGCAGTCCGTACGGGTGGCGGTGGGGCGCTCCAGGGTACGTGTGCGGGCGGTGTCCCACTTCCGTGAACTCGACGACGTACACGAAGACTTGGACACGGTGCTCGCTGCCGCCATCCGGCAGCTCGGGCTGGCCGGGCGGCCGGGTCTGTCCGTGCGCGTCGGCCGGCCGGCGAAGAAGGGATGACGGGGCGATGCCGAAGAAGGTCAACCGTGTCCTGCTCGGGCTCGCGGGCCTGGTGCTGCTCGCCGTCGGCGGAGGGGTACTCGCCACCGGGCTCGGGATGTCCGTACCGTCGTGGTGGCCGTTCGACGGGCGCGACGATGTGCTGCTGAGCGAGGCGGACCGTACGAGGTGGCGGGACGCCGGGTGGTGGTGGCCGGTCGTCATCGCGGTCCTCGCGGTGCTGGTCCTGCTGGCCATGTGGTGGCTGCTCGCCCAGCTGCGCCGGCACCGGCTCGCCGAGGTGCTGGTCGACAGCCGTGACGGCGAGGGCGCGGTGCTGCGGGGACGGGCGCTGGAGAAGGCGCTGGCGGGCGAGGCGCAGACGCTGGACGGGGTGGAGCGGGCACATGTGGCGCTGACCGGCCGCCGGGACGCGCCCCGGGCACGCGTCGCGCTGCTCCTCGCGCCCCACGCGGAACCGGCCGAAACGCTGTCCGGGCTGACGCGCGGGGCGCTGGCCCACGCGCGGAACTCGGCAGGCTTGGAGTCACTCCCGGCGGAGGTCCGCCTGCGGGAGGTCAAGCATGGGGCGCGGCGGGTGAGTTGAGGCGGCGGCTGCCGCCGGGGCCGGCGGAAGGTGCCCGGCTCCCGGCCCCGTGCGGCCTGCGTCGGGAGGTCAGAAGCCGTGGCGGGCGCCGCCGTCGACGGGGAGCATGATGCCTGTCAGGTACGACGCCGCCGGGGACAGCAGGAACGCCGCCGCCTTGCCGAACTCCTCCGGCCTGCCGTAGCGCCGCAGCGGAATGCGCGACTCGTTGGCCGCGCGCGCGGCCTCCGCGTCGCTGGACAGCGCGTCCAGCTGCCGCACCCGGTCCGTGTCGATCCGGGCCGGCAGCAGGCCCACGACCCGGATGCCCCGCGGGCCCAGATCGTCGGACAGGGACTTCGCGAAGCCGGCCAGCCCCGGCCGCAGGCCGTTGGAGATGGTGAGGCCGTGGATCGGTTCGTGGACCGAGCCGGAGAGTACGAAGCCGATGACGCCTCCCTCGGAGAGCTCCGCCGCCGCCGCACGGGCCAGACGTACCGCACCGAGGAAGACGGAGTCGAAGGCCGCCTGCCACTGTTCGTCCGTGTTGTCGGCCGCGACGCCCGGCGCCGGGCCGCCGACGCTGATCAGGATGCCGTCGAAGCGCCCGAAGTGCGCCCGGGCAGTGGCGATCAGGCGCTCCGCCGACGCGGGGTCGGCGTTGTCCGCGGCGACACCCACCGCGTCCGGCCCGAGCTCGGCGGCGGCGTCGGCCACCGCCTTCTCGTCCCGGCCGCTCACCACGACCTTCGCGCCGTTCGCCGTCAACTGCTGCGCCGACGCGAAGCCGAGCCCGCGACTGGCTCCGGTGACGACGTACACCCGGTCCTTCAGTTCAAGATCCATGGGGCCATCCTGCCCCGTCCTCCGCGTCGAGAGCGAGCGCGGACCCCACAAGTCCGATATGACTAAATGCCTGGGGGAAGTTCCCGAGCTGCCGCCCGGTGGCCGGGTCGTACTCCTCGGCGAGCAGACCCACGTCGTTGCGGAGCGTCAGCAGCCGCTCGAAGAGCTCGCGCGCCTCCTTCACCCGTCCCGTCAGCCGCAGCGCGTCGACGAGCCAGAACGAGCAGGCCAGGAACGTTCCCTCGTCGCCGGGCAGGCCGTCGACGGTGAAGCCGTCCGTGCTGTAGCGGCGGATGAAACCGCCGTGGGTCAGCTCGGCCTGTACCGCCTCGACGGTCCCCACGACCCGCGGATCGTCCGGCGGCAGGAAGCCGACCCTGGGGATGAGCAGCGTGGCGGCGTCGAGCTCGCGGGAGCCGTAGTACTGCGTGAAGGTGTTGCGCTCGGGGTCGTACCCCTTCTCGCAGACCTCCCGGTGCACCTCGTCGCGCATCGCCCGCCACCGGTCCGCGTCGCCGCGCAGCGCCGGGTCGCCCTCCAGCGCCCGTACGGCCCGGTCGGCCGCGACCCACGCCATCACCTTCGAGTGCACGAAATGCCGGCGCGGCCCCCTGACCTCCCACAGGCCCTCGTCCGGCTCGCGCCAGTTGGACTCCAGGAATCCGAGGAGGCTGAGCTGCAGGTTCCACGCGTGCGGTTTGGAGCGCAGGCCCCAGGCTCTGGCCAGATGGAGGGAGTCGATGACCTCTCCGTACACATCGAGCTGGAGCTGTTTGACGGCCGCGTTGCCGGTGCGGACGGGCTTGGACCCCTCGTATCCGCTCAGCCACGGCAGTTCCGTCTCGGGGAGCCGGCGCTCGCCGGCGAGGCCGTACATGATCTGGAGGTCCGCCGGGTCGCCCGCGACCGCCCGCAGCAGCCAGTCGCGCCAGGCCGCCGCCTCGTCGATGTAACCGGCGGCGACGAGCGCGCCGAGCGTGAGGGTGGAGTCGCGCAGCCAGCAGTAGCGGTAGTCCCAGTTGCGTACGCCGCCGATCTCCTCGGGGAGCGAGGTGGTGGGGGCGGCGACGATGCCGCCGGTCGGGGCGTACGTGAGCGCCTTGAGGGTGATGAGGGAGCGCAGCACCGCTTCGCGGTAGGGGCCTTCGTAGCAGCAGAGGGCGGCCCAGGCCTCCCAGTCCTGGAGGCTCTGCTCCAGTCCCTGGTGCGGGTCGGTGAAGGGGGGCTGCGGCTCGTGCGACGGGTGCCAAGTCAGGACGAATGCTACCTTTTCGCCCTCGGTGACGGTGAACGACGAGTAGGTCGTGTACTGCTGGCCCCAGGTCTTCACCTGGTCCGCCGGCTCGGTACGCAGCCAGACGGAGTCGGGGCCCGCGACCGCCACCCGGTGCCCGGTCGTGCGGCGCATCCACGGCACGATGTTGCCGTAGTCGAAGCGCAGCCGGAGCGTGGAGCGCATCGCCACCTCGCCGGAGAGGCCCTCCACGATCCGTACGACATCGGGGGCCTTGTCGCGCTGCGGCATGAAGTCGGTGACCTTGACCGAGCCGGAGTGCGTCTCCCAGACCGACTCCAGGATGAGGCTGTTGCCGCGATACGCGCGGTGCCCGCAGGCCCCGGCGCCGGCCGGGGCCATGCGCCAATGGCCGTTCTCCTCGTCACCGAGCAGCGCCGCGAAGCAGGCTGCCGAGTCGAAGCGGGGCAGGCAGAGCCAGTCGATGGAACCGTCCTTGCCGACCAGCGCGGCGGTCTGGAGGTCCCCGATGAGCGCGTAGTCCTCGATGCGTTGGGTCACGCACACTCGTGTTCCCGCACGGGCGTGGCATTAAGCGGCATGGGGCGGTGCCGCCGATGGGCATCGGCGCAGCCTGCCGCCGAGGGCTCGGCTCAGGCGTCGCCGATGAGCGGCTCAGGCGTCGGCGGTGGCCGGCTCGGCCGGTGCGGCGCCGCTCGCACCGGCCTCGCCTTCGGCCTCGGCGGCGCGGTCGCGCAGTTCGCGGCGTACGAGAACGACCCAGCCGACCGGCACTGCGGCGGCGAACAGCCACCACTGCACGGCGTACGCCATGTGCGGGCCGATCGAGTCGGCGTCGGGCTCGGGCACGAGCTGCGGCCCGGCGCCCGCCGGGACGGGCTCCGTCTGCTCGATGTAGCCGCCGAGAACGGGCCGCGAGAGCGCCTTCGCCTGCTGCTCGCTGTTGATCAGCATGATCTGCCGGGGCGGCAGACCGCTCAGGTCCTTGATGCCGCTGCCCGCCGTCGTCTCGTCGGCCTTGAGGCGTCCGGTGACGGTGACTTCGCCCTTGGGCGCGGCCGGGACCTTGGGGAACGCCTGCTGGTCGGCGCCGAACGGGACCCAGCCCCGGTTGACGAGGACGGCCCGGCCGTCGTTCATGACCAGCGGGGTCAGGACGTGGAAGCCGACCTGGTCGTCCGCGTCGGTTCTGCGGCGTACGACGACTTCGTGCGCGGTGTCGTACGTACCGCTGGCGGTCACCCGGCGCCAGTAGTCGGCGCGCGGGACGGTGTGTCCGGGGGAGGTGAGGTCACCGACGGGGAGGGGCTTCGCCCTGAGGTTCGCGGAGATCAGCTTGTTCTGCGCGACCCGGTGCTCGTGCCGGTGCAGCTGCCAGAAGCCCAGCTCGACCATCGTGGGAATGAGGACGAGCATCAGGAGGGTGAGGATCACCCACTGCCGGGACAACAGGAAGCGGTACACGTCCTTGACGTTACCTGGCGCGCGGTGGTCCCCGGCGGGTGGGTCACCCGCCGGGGCGATCCGGCAGGCGGGGCCTCAGACCTTGTCGACGATGCCCACCTTCCCTTCCGCGCGTGCGCAGTGAGCGCCGCAGAACCAGCGGCCCTCCACCTCCACGCCCTGGCCGAGGATCTGGACCCTGCAGTGCTCGCAGATGGGTGCCATCCGGTGGATGGCGCAGGCGAAGCAGTCGAAGACGTGCACCGCGCCCTGCGCGTGCACTTCGAAGGACATGCCGTAGTCGTTTCCGCATACCTCGCAACGTGCCATGCGCCACAGGGTGGGACGGCGGGCGGCGGTAGGGCGAGTGGCCGGCGGGCGAGTCGCGTACCAATCACCCGTCTGCCTCGGCTCGCCTTTCCCGTCTCACCCCTCGGCCGGGGACACGTCCCGCAGCAGCTGGGTGAAGGCCGCCTCGTCGACGACGGGGGTGCCGAAGGACTTGGCCTTGACGGTCTTGGACGTGGTCGAGTCGGGGTCGTTGGTGACGAGCAGGCTCGTCAGCCGGGACACGCTCGTCGCGATGTGCAGGCCCGCCTCGATCGCGCGGTCCTCCAGCAGCTCGCGGTCCACGGACGTGTCGCCGGAAAACGCCACACGCATGCCCTGCTTGAGCAGTTTGCCCGGTTCGTACCGCCCGGGGTTCGGGTACGGACACGCCGGCCGCTTGCGCGACGGGCGCCAGCTGCCTCCGCCTGCGCCCCGGTACGACGCCTGGTGGCCGATCCGTGGTGCGGGGGGCGAGTCCGACCACTCGGTGAGCGGCAGGCATTCGAGCAGCGGCAGCCGCACGCCGCCTTGCGCCGCCGCGTGCAGGCTCGGGCGGAACGCCTCGGCCAGCACCCGCGCGTCGTCGAGGGCGTGGTGCGCACGCTGCTGTACGACGCCGAAATGCGCGGCCAGCGACTCCAGCTTGTGGTTGGGCAGCGGCAGTCGCAGCTCCTTGGAGAGTGCGATGGTGCACAGCCGCTGCTGGACCGGCGCGGTGCGCTCGGCGCGGGCGTACTCGCGGGCGATCATCGACCAGTCGAACATCGCGTTGTGCGCGACGAGCACCCGGCCGTCGAGCCGCTCGGACAGTTCGGCGGCGATGTCCGGGAACAGCGGGGCGTCCACGAGCACATCGCTCGTCAGGCCGTGGATCCAGACGGGGCCGGGATCGCGCTCAGGGTTGACGAGCGTGTACCAGTGGTCCTCCACGTCCCCCCGGTAGTCCAGCCGGTAGACGGCAGCGGAGATTATCCGGTCGTCACGCGCGAGCCCGGTGGTCTCCACGTCGACGACCGCGTACCCCTTCGGGTAGGCGGTCGGCCACGGCGCTGCTGTCGATTGGTCTTCGAGCATGGTCACTGAGGATACGGGCCCCCACTGACAGCCCCGCCCGCCCGGGTGAGCAGACCGTCCACGAGAGCCCTCACGGAGTTGACGAAGAGGCGTTCGGGATCGGCGGGCCGGGCCAGGGCGCGCGCCAGCGCTGGGTCGTGTTCCGCCGTGTCCGCGCCCCACAGGTCCTCCTCGCCCGGGTGCTGCGCCGGGGCGCGTTCGCGATTGCGCTCGACGAGGACGTACCCGACGACCTGGAACTGGACCGCCCGTACGGCCTCGGCGGCTCTCGCGCCGCGCAGGCCCGCCGCGTGCACCTCGTGGACGAGGGCCTGCTGGGCGGGCAGGAACATCCGCTCGGTGAGGCCGCGTTCGTGGACCATCGCGATGAGGTGGGGGCGCTCGCGCAGTTCGCGGCGCAGGCCGCGGGCGACGGAGACGATGCGGGCGGCCGGGGTGCGGCCCGCCGGGCGGACGGCGCCCATCTCCTCGACGGTCCGCTCGACGAGGGCGTCGAGGAGCGACTCGCGGTTGCCGACGTGCCAGTAGATCGAGGTGACCGCCGTACCGAGCTCGGCGGCGAGTTTGCGCATCGTGAGCGACGCCGGACCGTGCTGCTTGACGAGAGTCGCGGCGGCGTTCAGGACCTCGTCGCGGGTCAGTGCGGTGCGTGTGCTGCGTGGCATGGCGCCCCCAAATCCCGTGCGCGCACGGCTCTTTACCCTTCATCGGCACGGGTGTAACAGTGTTACAGATTCCAGGTTCGAGATTCCAGGTTCCAGAGTCCTCCCTCCCGACGAAGGGCGGTACGACATGGCACGCGTACGGTACGGCGCGCGGACCGAGGCCGAGATCGCGGCGGCGCGCGCATCCAGTTCCAAGCTCCCCGACATCTGGTCCACCGGTGTGGTGGCCCTCTGGGAGAGCGACCCGGACGCGGTGGCGGCCGTACTGCCGCCACCGCTCAAGCCCGCCGAGCGGCCGTTCGTACGAGCCGCCATCAGCAAGGTCGAGCTGCCGGGCTATCCGCTGGGCGCGGGTTCGGTGGCGGTCGCCGCCGTCCATGACGGGGTCACCGGCTGGTACCCCCTCGTCATGCCGATGACCCACGAACGGGCCCTGACCGGTGGCCGCGAGGTCTTCGGCGAGCCGAAGAAGCTGGGCGAGGTGACCGTCGACCGCGACGGTCCGGTCGTACGGGCGGCGCTCGCCCGGCACGGCATCGACTTCGTCGAGGTGCGGGGCGCGGTGGAGGGCCCGCTGCCGCTGCCCGGACCGGCCCAGAAGGTGGACTTCTACTACAAGTTCCTGCCGGCGGTGGACGGCCGGGGCTTCGACGCCGACCCGGTCCTCGTGCACTGCGTCCGCAACGAGAAGGTCCGCAGGCTGGAGCGGATCACCGGCGACGTGGTGCTGCGCGAGTCGATGTACGACCCGGTCGCCGATCTGCCCGTACACCGCGTCGTGGAGATCACCATCGGCGAGAAGACCACCGACCAGAAGGGGCGGGTGGTGGAGCGGGTGAGCGGGCGGGCGCTGCTTCCGTACATCCACCAGCGGTACGACGATCCGCGGCAGATCCTCGACGGCCCGCCGGAAGGGAGCGTCTGATGCGGCTGGCGCAGGGGCAGGTCGCGGTGGTCACGGGCGCGGCGAGCGGCATCGGGCTCGCGCTGGCCCGCCGGTTCGCCGCCGAGGGGCTCAAGGTCGTACTCGCCGATGTGGAGGAGGGCGCGCTGGACAAGGCTGCGGCCGAACTCCGGGCGGAGGGCGCGCAGGTGCTCGCGCGCGTCGTCGACGTCAGCGAGCGCGCCGACGTCACCGCGCTCGCTGACGCGGCGTACGACACCTTCGGCGCGGTGCACGTGCTGTGCAACAACGCGGGGGTCGGCTCCGGCGCGGAGGGCCGCATGTGGGAGCACGAGGTGAACGACTGGAAGTGGGCGTTCGCGGTGAACGTGTGGGGCGTGTTCCACGGCATCCAGGCGTTCGTTCCACGGATGATCGCCGGTGGCGAACCCGGGCACGTCGTCAACACGTCGTCGGGGGACGGCGGAATCGCCCCGCTGCCGACCGCGTCCGTGTACGCCGTCACCAAGGCGGCCGTCGTGACGATGACCGAGTCGCTGTACGCCCACCTGCGGGCGGAGAACGTTCCCGTGAGCGCGTCGGTGCTTTTCCCGGGACCGCACATGCTCCGTACGGGGCTGTGGGAGTCGCACAGGAACCGTCCCGCGCGCTACGCCAAGGAACGGCCGCGCAAGACGCCGTACCGCAGCCTCGGGCAGTGGGAGACGGCGATGAGGGAGGCGGGGCACGAGATCGAGTTCACGCCGGTCGAGTACGTCGCCGAGACCGTCGTGGACGGGATCACCGCGGACCGCTTCTGGATGCTGCCGGCGAGCGAGCACAGCGACCGGCAGATCCGCGCCCGGGCGCGGTCGATGCTCGACCGCGCCAATCCGTCGTACCTGGAGAGCTTCATCCTCGACTGAGGGGGACAAGCGATGACAGCACAGACAGCACAGAACGACCCGTACCTGATCATCTCCTCCGACTGCCACGCCGGTCTGCCGACCGAGCAGTACCGGCCCTACCTGGACAGCGCCTTCCACCGCGACTTCGACGACTTCCTCGGGCAGCGCGACGCCCGCCGTGAGGAGATGACGCGCCTGGGCGTACGCAACGAGGCCTTCGCCGCCAAGTGGTTCCAGGACAACGAGGAAGGGCTGCGCGGCGGCTGGGACACGGCCCGGCGTCTCAAAGAGCTCGACGGCGACGGGGTGGCCGCCGAGGTCGTCTTCCCGGACGCCGATGCCGTCGACAGCCGGACCGCCGCCCCCTTCGGCGTCGGCCTCGGCCTCTCCGGCGACCAGGACCCGCGCCTGGGCATGGCGGGCGCGCAGGCGCACAACCGGTGGCTCGCCGAATTCGTGGCCCAGAACCCCGAACGGCACTGCGGCGTGGCGCTCCTGCCCGTCACGGGCGACGTGGAGAAGGTCGTCGCCGAGATTTACCGGGCCAAGGAGTCAGGGCTCGGCGCCCTGATGATCCCCTCGATGTGGGTGGACAGGGCGCCGTACCACGACCGCCGTTACGACCCGGTGTGGGCGGCCGCGGCCGAGACGCGGATGCCGGTCGTGACCCACTCGGGCGCCGCGCCGCGCCACGAGTACGGCGACCACCTGGGCATCTACGTCTCCGAGGTGACGTGGTGGCCGGCCAGGCCGCTGTGGTTCCTGCTCTGGTCGGGCGTCTTCGAGCGCCACCCGGGGCTGAGGTTCGGCGTCGCCGAGTCCGGCTGCTGGTGGCTGCCGAACCAGCTGTGGTTCATGGACCGCCTGTACCTGGGCGCGCACGGCGGAAAGAAACTCTCCCCCTTCGCGGAGCTGAAGCGGCCGCCGAGCGAATACCTGGACCGGCAGGTCTTCATCTGCGCCACCAACACCAAGCGCCGGGAACTCGCGCAGCGCTACGAGATCGGCGTCGACAACATCCTGTGGGGCAGCGACTTCCCGCACCCCGAGGGCACCTGGCCCGACACGCGCGCGTGGCTGAAGCGAACCTTCCACGACATCCCCGTCACCGAGACCCGCCGCATCCTCGGCCTGGCCGCGGCCGAGGTCTTCGGCTTCGACACGGCGAAACTCGCCCCGCTCGCACGCCGCATCGGCCCGACGCCGGAGGATCTCGGCCAGCCCGACGACCAGGGGGCCGTCGAGGCGTCGTGGGCGAGGTCGCGCGAGGTGGGGCGCCACTGGCTGACCGGACAAGACTTCCCGGTGCTGGGAGTTTCACCATGACCGACGACGACCGGTACACCGTCATCTCCGCCGACTGCCACGCGGGCGCCGATCTCCTCGACTACAAGCCGTACTTGGAGAAGCGGCACCACGACGACTTCGACGCGTGGGCGGCGACGTACGTCAACCCGTACGAGGACCTCCTCGCCGACACCGCCGACCGCAACTGGAACTCCGCGCGCCGCCTGGCCGAGCTGGAGGCGGACGGCATCGTGGCAGAAGTGGTCTTCCCCAACACCATCCCGCCCTTCTTCCCCAGCGCCTCGCTGATGGCCCCCGCACCCTCGAAGGCCGAGTACGAACAGCGCTGGGCGGGACTGCGGGCCCACAACCGGTGGCTGGCGGACTTCTGCGAGGCCGCACCCGGACGGCGGGCGGGCGTCGCGCAGATCCTCCTCAACGACGTCGACGAGGCGGTACGCGAGATCCGCCGCACCAAAGCGGCAGGCCTCACCGGGGGCATCCTGCTGCCCGGCGCGCCACCGGGCTCGGGCATACCCGAGCTCTACTCACAGGCGTACGACCCGATCTGGGCCGTCTGCGAGGAGCTGGACGTACCCGTCAACCACCACGGCGGCTCCGCGTCCCCGCCGCTGGGCGACGAACCGGCCGCCCGCGCCGTCTTCATGGTGGAGACGACATGGTTCTCGCACCGGGCCCTGTGGCACCTGATGTTCGGCGGGGCGTTCCGCCGCCACCCCGGCCTGAAGCTGGTCCTCACCGAACAGGGATCGGGCTGGATACCGGGCGTGATCGAGATGCTGGACTACTACCACTCCCGGCTGGTCGCGGCAGCGAGCCGCGCCTCCACCGCGGAGTCGAAATTCGGCGCGGGACTGGCGGGCTCGATGGGCAGCAGCCCCGGCGAGGTCTGGCGCGACAACTGCTACGTCGGCGCGAGCTTCATGCGCCCGCACGAGGTGCCACTGCGCGACCGGATCGGCCTCGACAAGATCATGTGGGGCAGCGACTATCCCCACGACGAAGGTACGGCGCCGTACTCCCGCGAGGGCCTGCGCATCGCGTACGCCGGACTGCCGAGGGAAGAGGTCGCCGCCATGGTGGGCGGGAACGCGGCCCGCGTGTACGGCTTCGACCTCGCCCTCCTCCACCCGGTCGCGGCGAAGGCCGGCCCGCTGGTGGCGGAGGTGGATGAGCCCCTCACCGAGATCCCGCCCGACGCGACGAGTCCGGCCTTCGCGCCGGGCGGGTCGGTACGCGTCTGGTGACGCCACGGGTGAGAACCTCCCCGGGTGACTGAGCAGCAGACTCATGACGAAGCCCACGGCGGAGCCCTCGGCACGCGCCTGAACTGGCTGCGCGCCGGGGTGCTCGGGGCCAACGACGGCATCGTCTCGACCGCCGGCATCGTCGTCGGCGTCGCCGGGGCGACCGACGAGCGGTCCGCGCTCCTGACGGCGGGCCTCGCCGGACTGCTCGCCGGGTCGATGTCGATGGCGGCGGGGGAGTACGTATCGGTGTCGACGCAGCGCGACTCGGAGGAGGCCGCGCTGGCCGAGGAGCGGCGGGAGCTACGGGAGGAGCCGGAGGCGGAACTGGCCGAACTGACCGAGCTGCTGGCCGCGCGTGGCCTGTCCGAGGACGTGGCCCGCGAAGCCGCCCAGCAGCTCACCGAACGCGACGCGCTGCGCGCGCACGCGCGCGTGGAGCTCGGAATCGACCCCGAGGACCTCACCAACCCCTGGCACGCGGCGGCCGCCAGCTTCGTCGCCTTCACGGTGGGCGCACTGCTCCCACTCCTGGCGATCACCCTCCCACCCCCGTCCTGGCGGCTCCCGGTCACGGTCGTGTCGGTACTCATCGCGCTGGCCTTGACGGGCTGGAGCAGCGCCCGGCTGGGTGCCGCGCCCCCGAGGCCGGCGGTGCTGCGGAACATGGCGGGCGGAGCGCTGGCTATGGCGGTTACTTATGGGGCGGGGTCGTTGTTGGGGGCGGCGGGGGTTTAGCGGTGGTCGATGAGACGCTCCGGGGGGAAGAGTGCCGCCCCGTGCACCGGCGTATTGAGATACGTGTGAATGGTGAGGTTCTCCAGGTCGGCGAGGGGAGTGAGGTCGATGGGGCCTTCGCAGTCACTCAGGCTGAGATGCGCCAGGTGTGGCAGGTCCCGCAGCGCCTCCAGGCCCGAGACGAGCCGGCATTTTCCCAGGTGCAGTCTTGTCAGCTCCTGGTGACGAACCACAGTGCCGAGGTCGAGGGAGGCCTGGTCGACCATCTGCAGAGTGGTCAGCCGGAACGGGCAACTTTTCGCGGCCAGTTGCCGGCTCTGCATGTCACCCGCGATTGTGAGCGATTCGAGCCCGGGCCACCGTTCGAGCCCGTCGAGGCGGATGGCGGCGGCCTCTCCGAAAAGGCCGAGGCTGCGGAGGCCGGGACGGGCCGGGATGTCACCGACACTCGCCACCCCCGGAAGGAAGTAGGAGAGTACCAATGCGTTCAGCTCGGGCAGTTCGGCGACCGACGCCAGCGACAGTCCATCGGCGAGCCGGTAGAGGAACAACTGCTGGAGTGGCAACCGGCGCAGCGGCCCGAGATCCGTCACGGACGGACACTCGTCGATCCCGAGCGATTCCAGGTGCGGCAGCGACGCCAGCGGGGACAGGTCGCGCAGTCGGGGGTCCTTGTTGATGAACAGCGCCTCAAGGGAGGCGTGACCGGTGATCTCTGGGGGGATTCTGTGCTCACCTTCGAGCCAGAGATACGTGAGGTGGCGCAGTCCGGGAAGCTCGGCCACCTGTTCCGGCGTGCGGACCTTGAGGTATGTCTTCGGCAGGGTGGCACCCGACAGCACCGTGTCGGCGTACTCCTTCGCGTCGAACGCGCTCCAGTTGGCGGACACCTGGAAAGCGACGGGAAACCGCGGGTCCTCACGGAACCGTGCGATCACTGCCAGCGCCGCATCGCCCCCGACGAGGGCCGCCATGCGTACGACCGCCGCCGCGCTCTCCTCGTCCAGTCCGTCGGGACCCGGCAGGAGTTCGAGCACCAGCTCGCCCACCTTGGCGAGCTCCTCCGCGTCCTCGATGCCGCGCGGCGGCAGCAGATCCGCCGTACGCTCCTCAACCTCGAAGCGGACGCCAGAGCTCAGCTCCGGCGCGTGCTCCAGGCAAGCCGCGGCCAACAGGGTCAGTCGGTGCCGATGTCGCTTGACCCGGTCCGCCCGCCGCAACAACCTCCGCAGCAGCGTGGCCCGTTCCTCCGGTCTCGCGTGTCCGACCGCCATCCGCACCACATCGTCCCACTGGTCGTCGTGGGCCTTGCTCACCAGCAGCCCGAAGTCGCGGGCCTCCACGGCCGCCTTCGCACCCAAGTAGTCCTGGAAGGTCCGGTGTACGAAGTCCACCACGCCCGGCGCCGGCTCGCGGAGCAGTCCGCTGCGGATCAGCAGATGGGAGAAGACCTGCCGCGCGTCGCCCTGGCGCTGCACCTGAGGCATCGCGTCGAGCCATTCGTCCACCATCTCGACGGCTTCCTCGCGCAGCGCCTCGGTCTGGCCGTTGCGGATGAGCCAGTACGCCAGACGCTGCAGCAGCAGGATCTGTTCGTCCCGGGCGAGGTCGACGCCCTCTACACCCGTGATCTCGCGCTCCGTGTCGCGCCGGATGAGCAGCATGTCCAGTGCCGCGTCGTACAGCTCCTTGCGGGCCCGCGGCAGATTCATCCTCCGGTCCCGGTTGAGGGCGCACAGCAGTGCGCACATCAGGGGGTTGGTGGCGAGTCGGCCAAGGTCTCGCCGGGTCGTGACAGCGTGGAGCAGTGACTGCTCGTAGGTGCCGAGGAGTTCCGTCTCGGCGGGGAACTCCATGCGCGCCGAGTCGTGCCAGTGCGCGACGAACGCACGGATGTCGTCCCTGTCCATCGGCAACAGCGAATGCGGCACGAATCCCTGGCCGGCGAGCCAGTCCTCCGGCACCGCCGACGGCCGCGTCGTGACGACGTACCGCGCCTGCGGGAAGGCCGCGATCAGAGACCTCAGCCAGGCCTCCGTGCGGCTGCGCAGCCGCATCGGCACCTCGTCCACGCCGTCGACGAGTACCAGCGCCCGGCCCTCCGACAGCAGTGACTCCGCCCACCCGGCGGGTGCGGACCCGTGCAGCGGCACCCCGGCCGTCCGCAAGAAGTCCTCGGGCATCGGCAGTTCCGCCGACGCCGTGAAAGACCGCAGCCGCAGTACGAATGGCACGGAACGGTTCCACTCCGCCAGCTCGCGCGGAAAGCTGCGTCGCGCCGCGTTGAGCGCCAGCCACTGCACCAGAGTGCTCTTGCCCGAGCCCGCGGGCCCCCGCAGCATCACGCGCCGCGCGCCGGACAGCGCCTGCTCGGCCGTGACCGTGACCGGGCCGTTGTGCGGCAGGGCAAAGTCGTCCCTGGCACCGCCGCCGTCACCACTCACCGCGAGACTGATGTACGCCGTGTCCAGCGGCCACTCGCTGCCCGACCGCCCCAGCGTCAGCCCGAACAGTTCCAGCCGCCCGTGGGTCTGGGCCACGAAGTCGGCGTACCGCTGCTCGAAGGCCAGGGCCGCCGCGTCCGGGCGCGGACCGACCCTCGCCCGTACGTCGTCCACCAGCTCGCGCGTACGCCCGGCCGCCCGCGTCTGTTCCACCGCCGCCCGCGCCGGGAAATGGGGATGCGCCGTCAACTGCTCCACCAGATGCGCGCAGCACAGGCCGAGCAGCTCCTCGTACAGCTCCTCGCCCCGCGCGCTCAGCCCGGCCGCCGGACCCCGCAGTCCGGCCGCCAGCCGCACCGGGTCCAGGTCCACCGCGAACAGCCGCTCCGGGCCGATCTCGCCCGCCGCCTCGAACGCGTCCCGTACCGCGTCCGCCGCCGCCAGCCGCTCGGCCTCTGGGACGTCGGCGTACGCCTGCGACAGGCGGCGCGCCAGCACCTTCGCCAGCCTGCCGGGGCCCGGCGGGCGCGGCAGCGGGCGGACCGGGGCGTCGACCAGGCCCGCGCCGGGGCGGGGGATCAGTAAGGACTTGGCCGCCGCGCCGGCGACCGTGCCCGCGAGCCGGGCTAAGACAACTTCGAGGCCCTGCACGGGCGTTCCTCCACAGTGAGGCCGACGGTGTGGGTGTCGGTGGACCAGCATCGTATGCCGGGCGACCCGCCCGCCAGAGGCTGAATTCCGCATCGCGCACCCCGCTGACAAGCCGTCTCGCATACTTGTCGGTAACCACCCCTAGCCGAGCGCTCACCTGCGCCTCTATCGTGCGGGCATGCCGAACCTGCCCGATGTCGTGCTCTGGTCGATACCGGCCTTCGTACTGCTCACCGTGCTCGAAATCGTCAGCTACCGCCTCCATCCCGACGAAGACGCCGCCGGGTACGAGACCAAGGACGCCGTCACCAGCGTCAGCATGGGGCTCGGCAGCATCGGCTTCGACCTGCTCTGGAAGATCCCGATCGTCGCGATCTACATGGCGGTGTACGAGCTGACGCCCGCCCGCGTCCCCCTCCTGTGGTGGACGATCCCGCTGATGCTGCTCGCGCAGGACTTCTTCTACTACTGGTCCCACCGCGGCCACCACGTCATCCGCATCCTGTGGGCCTGCCACGTCGTCCACCACTCCAGCCGCAAGTTCAACCTCACCACCGCTCTGCGTCAGCCCTGGACGAGCCTCACCGTCTGGCCGTTCTACCTGCCGCTGATCGCCTGCGGCGTGCACCCGGCCGCGCTCGCGTTCTGCTCCTCCGCGAACCTCGTCTACCAGTTCTGGGTGCACACCGAGCGGGTCGGCAAGCTGCCGCGCCCCTTCGAGTACGTCCTGAACACGCCGTCCCACCACCGCGTCCACCACGCCTCCCAGGGCGGTTACCTGGACCGCAACTTCGGCGGCATCCTGATCCTCTGGGACCGGCTCTTCGGCTCCTTCGCGGCCGAGACCGAGCGGCCCGTCTACGGCCTGACCAAGAACATTGAGACGTACAACCCGCTGCGCGTCGCCACCCACGAGTACGCCGCCATAGTCCGCGACGTACGAGCGGCAACGAGCTGGCGCGAGCGCGCGGGCCGGATCTTCCGCGGCCCCGGCTGGCAGCCGCGCCGCCCGGCGGAGCCGGGAGTGACCGGACAGGCCGGGCAGACGCAGGAAGCCGCCGCGGGACAGGCCGCGTGAGCGCGGCCGCCGCACCCGGGGGCCGGTCCGCCGACGTGGATGCCGATGTGAGCGCCGGTACGGGCGCCGTCGCGGACGCCCCGGCCGCCGACGCCGCCACGGGCCCGCCAGC